>CAXBQJ010000064.1:0-6516 GCA_963977775.1 uncultured bacterium | reverse complement strand
GAATTGGAGTTAATGCTGGATCTTTAGATAAAAGACTTTTAGAAAAATATGGTAAAGCAACTCCAGATGCCTTAGTTGAATCTGCATTATGGGAAGCATCCTTATTTGAAGAGCACGATTTTCGCGACATTAAAATTTCTGTCAAACATAACGATCCTGTAGTTATGGTTTCTGCTTATAAAAAATTAGCTGCAGCATGTGATTACCCATTGCATCTTGGGGTAACTGAAGCAGGACCCGCATTTCAAGGAACTATTAAATCTTCAGTTGCATTTGGTTCACTTTTAAGTCAAGGAATTGGAGACACGATTCGAGTTTCTTTGTCTGCGCCACCCGTTGAAGAAGTAAAAGTTGGAATTGCAATTTTAGAGTCTTTAAATTTAAAGAAACGTGGATTTGAAATTGTTTCCTGTCCTTCATGCGGTCGTGCGCAAGTTGATGTTTATACCTTGGCTGAACAAGTTACAAGTGCTTTACAAGGATTCAAAGTTCCAATGCGAGTTGCAGTTATGGGTTGCGTGGTAAACGGACCTGGTGAAGCTAGAGAAGCTGACTTAGGAGTTGCTTCAGGAAATGGCAAAGGTCAAATTTTTGTTAAAGGTGAAGTTATCAAAACAGTTCCTGAATCAGAGATTGTGCAAGTTTTAATTGAAGAAGCAACTCGCATCGCAGAAACCATGAGCGGGGATGTTTCTGGTGAACCAACTGTCTTGGTCAAGTAATAAAAAAGTTCGACCATTGGGTCGAAGCGATATCCCAAAATTAAAAGAATTAGCTAAAAAAGATGAAATAAGTAATTGTTTTATTCTAAATAGATTAAATGAATTAGAAAATTATTCATGGAGTCTACAAAATGAAATTGTAATTTGTGAAGATCAAAATGAAATTACAAGTGCTTTATATTTAGGGGCAAATATTGTGCCTCTAAATCTAGACGAAAACAATATTTATGAATTTGCACAATATATTCTTGAAAAACCTAGAAAAATCTCTTCAATAGTTGGAGATAGCAAACAGGTTATGAATTTATGGCAATATATAAAAACATTTAGTCAAAAACCCAGAGAAATCAGAGAAACACAACCATTATTGGTTATTGATGAACCTGCTTTAGTTGCTCCAGATTTATTTGTTAACCCTGTGAATTTAAGTGATCTTGAAACCGTTTTACCTGCATGTGTTTCAATGTTTACCGAAGAAGTTGGAGTCTCTCCAGTAGTTGAAGTTTCAGAACAAACTTACAGAAACAGAATAAGTGAAGTGATAAATCAAAGAAAGATGTTTGCTCGAATTGAAAATGGTCAAGTTATTTTTAAAGCTGAAATTGGAATTAATACTGAAAAAGTATGTCAAGTTCAAGGAGTTTGGGTACCACCACATTTAAGGGGAAGAAATCTTGGTAAAGCAGGTATGGCAAGAGTTGTTCAATTAGCAAGGCAACATTTTTCTCCCCTGGTTAGTTTGTATGTAAATGATTACAACGAGAGAGCAAGATCTGTTTATAAATCAGTTGGTTTTCGAGAACACTCCACATTTGCAACGGTTCTCTTCTAAATAAAAATAACAAAGTAGGCTAAGACCATGTTGCTACAAATGTCTAGTTATTTCCTGCGAACCTTAAGAGATGATCCTGCTGATGCGATGGTTCCAAGTGACAAATTATTAACTAGAGCAGGTTATGTAAGAAGAGTTGCACCAGGAGTTTTTAGTTGGTTACCACTTGGTTATTTAAGTTATAGAAAAGTTGAAGAGATAATTCGAGAAGAAATGAATGCGGCAGGATTTCAAGAAGTTCATTTTCCTGCTTTGTTGCCTAGAGAACCTTATGAAGCAACAAAACGATGGTCAGAATATGGTCCTAACCTTTTTAGACTTCAAGATCGAAGAGGTGTTGATTATTTGTTGGGTCCAACTCATGAAGAAATGTTTACTCTCATGGTTAAAGATCTTTACAGCTCTTACAAAGATTTACCTTTAGTTATTTATCAAATACAAACTAAATATCGAGACGAAGCAAGACCTCGTGCAGGAATATTACGTGGTCGAGAATTTGTCATGAAAGATGGCTATTCATTTGATTTAAACGAAGATGGATTAGAAAAATCATATGAAAAACATCGTCAAGCTTACATAAAAACTTTTGCAAGATTGGGACTTAATTTCGTTAGTGTATCTGCCATGTCTGGTGCAATGGGTGGATCTAAGAGTGAGGAATTTTTAGCACCATCAGAATATGGAGAAGATACTTATATTAAATGTTCAAGTTGTAATTATGCTGCAAATGTTGAAGCAGTATTAACAAAAGTTCCTTCAGATATCGATTACACCAACATAAAGCAATTTCATGTTGAAGACACTCCAAATACGCCAACTATAGAAACTTTGGTGGAAATTTCTAATCAAAGAAAAGATTTAAAAAGAGAAGATCGACAATGGCAGGCAGCAGATACTTTAAAAAACGTTGTTTTAATGGTGACAAGTCCAGAAGGAAAAAATGAACCATTAGTCATTGGTATACCTGGTGATAGAGAAGTGGATATAAAAAGACTTGAGGCAAGTTTGGCTCCCTCAACTGTTCGAGTATTTGAAGATGAAGATTTTCCTAAATATCCAGACTTAGTTAAAGGCTACATTGGTCCACAAGTTTTAGGATTAAATTCAAAAAGCAAAATAAAATATTTAACAGATCCAAGAATTGTAAAAGGTACAAGATGGATAACTGGATCAAATATTTCTGGCAAGCATGTTTATGATTTAGTTTTTGGAAGAGATTTTAAATCAGATGGAACAATTGAAGCTGCCGAAATAAAAGAAGGAGATATTTGTCCTGAGTGTGACAAATCAGTAGTTATTGCGCGTGGGATAGAAATAGGACACATTTTTCAATTAGGGAAAAAATATGCTCAAGCTCTTGATTTAACTGTTTTAGATGAAAATGGTAAATCTCAAACTGTAACCATGGGATCTTATGGAATTGGTGTTTCTCGAGCAGTTGCCGCAATTATTGAACAAAATCATGACGAAAAGGGGATAGTTTGGCCAGCAACAGTTTCACCTTTAGATATTCATATCGTTGCAGCGGGAAAAGATGAAGAAATTTTTGTAAAAGCTTTAGAAATTTCACAAATGTTAGAAAAAGAAAATATTGATGTTTTATACGATGATCGCAAGCAAGTCTCTCCAGGAGTTAAATTTAATGATGCAGAGCTTTTGGGAATGCCGTTAATTTTGGTAGTTGGTAAAAAATTAAGTGAAGGTCTTGTTGAATTAAGAATTAGAAAATCAGGAGAAGTAAAAGATATTAAATTACAAGATATAAATAACGAAATAAAAAAGCATTTAAAGTAGATGCCCTCAATTGAAATAATTCTCTTATTGATGCTTGCCGCATTTGTTGCAGGTTGGGTTGATGCGATTGGTGGCGGGGGAGGATTAATTCACTTTCCTGCACTTTTATTTGGATTACCTAATGCCACCCCTGCAGAACTTTTAGGTACAAATAAAGCAGCGCAAGTGCTGGGAACCGCTGGTGCTTCAGTCACATATTTTCAAAAAATGCCCAATGAAATTAAATCTAAAATTCCTATGGCTTTTTTTGGACTTCTAGGTTCAATTTTAGGTGCACTTTTTTCTTCCAATTTACCAAGAAGTTCATTTGAACCAATTGTTTTTATAGTTCTAATTGTTGTTGGATTCTGGATGATATTTCGACCGGATTTTTCTCAACAAACAAATAAATTCAAAAAACAAAATTTGATTTATTCAGTATTTATTGGCTGTGGGATTGGTTTTTATGATGGAGCTTTTGGACCAGGTACAGGAACTTTTTTAATAGCATTATTTGTTGGTGTTTTAGGACAAAAATATTTGAATGCTTCTGTGGGAGCAAAAATTGTTAATTTAGCCACTAACCTTGGTGCAATTTTTGTATTTGCAGCAAATGGTTCAATAATTTGGAAATTAGCTTTGATACTTTCAATTTCAAATATATTTGGAGGAGTTTTTGGTGCTAAAACTGCAATGTGGAAAGGAACAAAATTTGTTAAATATGTAGTTGCAGTTGTTGCGTTTGCAAGTGCCTTTAGACTTGGTTTTCAAATTTGGAATTAATCAAGACTTCCAGGTAAAGCTCTTGGACTATCTTTAAATTCAAGCATTCTAAGCGAGCCTTGTAGAGCGTAATCTAAAATTTGTGACCTTTCGTTTTTAGAAGTGAGAGAAAATAATTTAAGATAAATCCCAATCAATCTATTTTCAATAAAAATTGCTAATTTATATGCAGTAACTATGTCGCTTACTTCGAAAGGCAGTGAATAGCCTTCTTTTGGACGAGGAGGGATTTCGTTTAAATCTCTTAATTTAAGTCGAAATAAATCTCTTTGATTTCTATGTAAATTAAAAATTGATGTTGCATAATTTTTATTGTTATCTGGAATAAACGAAAGTAAATAGCTAAATCCCCAAACAGCAGCATTTTCCCCCTCCACAACTTTTTTTAGAGCATCTTTTAATTCTTCATTTGTGTCAAATGATGTTGACGGAGATGGACTTTGTGTCATTAGTTCTCACCAACTTCAGATCCTTGAAAAGTTGCATCTTCAGGAAGTTTTGCTGGTGTTATTAATTTATTCAGCCAATAAATATTTTGAGTCACACTCGACGCAATTTGACCAATATTTTGTAAAATTAGTACATCATTAGTTTTTGTAATACTATCTAAATAAAGTTTTAAATGGTCTTCCTCAGCTAAAATTAATTGTTTAACGCTTGCTACTTGTAAACCTGTTGGAGATGGATTTGGGGATGCACTTATTTCCTTTGTCCAAAGTGTTAAATGAACTAGATGGTTATCTCTTAATTTAGTTAACTGAGTGCGAAAACTTCTTTCCTGATTTATTCCTGCAAAGTATAAATCAATTATTGCTTTTTCCCTATTTATAAATTCTTGAACCAAAAGTTCATCTTCAGTTGGTTTATTAAAACTTAACGATCTATTTGCGCATGCCGTAATTGATACTAAACTTGTCGCTAAAAGTAAGTGTCTTCTATTTATTAAGTTCACCTTGATTTAACCTTACATTGGCACTTCGGATTTCTTGATTTCTCTGTTAAGCGATACTCTATATACACAACTGCAAGACCCAATTGAAAACTGAGAACTACACGCATCGGAGATACCTATGGCTTCGCGCGAGGATCTTTTTGGTCAAATTGAGCCAATTGTAAATAAGTCAGGTTATTTTCTCGAAGATGTAATCATTAAATCTGCTGGAAAAAATTCGATTGTCCAGATCTTGCTTGACAAAGATAGCGGAATTAATTTAGACGAAGTAGCAGAAGTTTCAAATAAAATTTCAATTATTTTGGATGAGAAAAATCTAATGGGTAATAAGCCCTATACATTAGATGTTGGCTCCCCTGGAATCGATAGACCATTAACTCAGATAAGACATTGGCATAAAAATATGGGAAGACTTGTAAAAATTAATTTTGGATCAAATGAAAAAATTGGCCGAATTGAAAAAGTAGAAGAAAACGAAATTACCTTAAATATTAAAGGTAAAAGTCAGGTTTTTAATTTATCCCAAATAGACAAAGCAATTATTCAAATTGAATTCAATCAAAAGAGTTAAACAATGGATATAGACATAAAAGCATTGAAACAATTTGTGAAAGAAAAAGAAATGTCATGGGAAAAAGTAGTTACCGCTATTGAAGAAGCTCTATTAGTTGCCTATAGAAAAAATCCAGGTTCGAATCAAAATGGAAAAATATTTATGGATAAAAGTACAGGTCACGTTCAAGTTAAAGTTCAAGAATTTGCCGATTCTGGAGAATTGATTCAAGAATATGACGATACCCCTGCAGATTTTGCTCGAGTTGCTGCTGCAACTGCGAAACAAGTTCTGTTTTTAAAAATGAGGGATGTTAAAGACGATCAAGTTTTTAAAGATTATTTAAAGAAAGAAAACACAATAATTTCAGGAGTTATCCAACAAGGTAAAGATCCAAATTTAGTTGATGTGAAATTAGCTGATGGAGTTGAAGGATTTATTCCCTCTCAAGAACAAGTTCCTGGAGAAATTTATCAACATGGAATGAGAATTAAATGCTTTGTAGTCTCTGTTAGAAAAGGAAATAAAGGACCACAAATTATTTTATCCAGAACTCATCCTGGATTAGTTAAAGGTTTATTTGAATTAGAAGCTCCCGAAGTTTTACAAGGAGTTGTTGAAATTGTTGCTGTTGCAAGAGAATCTGGGCATAGAACAAAAATTGCGGTGCTATCCCATGATCCTCAAATAAGTCCGAAAGGAACTTGTATTGGACCAATGGGTGCCAGAGTTAGAAATGTTATGAACGAGCTTGGGGGAGAAAAAATTGATATCGTAGATTTTTCTCTTGATCCAGTTATTTTTATTTCAAATGCATTATCTCCAGCAAAAGTTTCATCTGTGACAGTAACAGATTTAGAATCAAGATCAGCCCAAGTTCTAGTTCCTGATTTTCAACTTT
>CAXBQJ010000063.1:0-6644 GCA_963977775.1 uncultured bacterium | reverse complement strand
ATACGTCCAAGCAAAGTAGAAACTTCTGAACCAGCTTGAGTGAAACGGAAAATATTATCTATGAATAACAAAACGTCTTGGTTTTGTACATCTCTGAAATATTCAGCCATTGTTAATGCAGCTAATGCAACTCTCATACGAGTTCCAGGTGGCTCATCCATTTGACCAAACACTAATGAAGTTTTATTAATAACACCTGACTCAGTCATTTCTAGGAATAAGTCATTTCCTTCACGTGTTCTTTCTCCAACACCGGCAAAGACTGATACACCACCGAAGTTTTCTGAAACACGATAAATCATTTCTTGGATAAGTACAGTTTTACCAACACCTGCACCACCAAACAAACCAATTTTTCCACCTTTTACATACGGTGTTAAAAGGTCAATAACTTTAATACCTGTCACAAACATTTCTGTTTTTGGTTCAAGTTCATCAAACTTTGGCGGTTGGCGATGAATTGGCCAACGTTCTTTAATATTTAGTGTTGATTCAGAAACATCAAGTGGCTTACCTAATGTGTTCCAAACGTGTCCAAGAGTTACATCTCCAACTGGAACTGAAATTGGTGCACCAGATGATTTCACGGTGGCGCCGCGAACTAAACCATCAGTTGGTTGCATAGAAATAGCACGAACCATGCCATCACCAATGTGTTGCGCAACTTCAAGTGTCAAAGTTTTAGTCTCAGCACCTGGCAAAGTAATTTCCACATTTAAAGCGTGGAAAAGATCTGGAATTGCATCGACTGGAAATTCCACGTCAACAACGGGACCAGTAACTCGGGCAACTCGACCGGTTACATTTTTTGTATCTGTTGTGCTACTCATTTTTTTCTTTTCTCCTAGTTGGCAGACTTTAGTGAGTCGGCGCCACCGACAATTTCACTAATTTCTTGGGTAATTTCGGCCTGACGAGCTTGATTAGCTCGTCTGGTCAAACTCTTAATTAATTCTTCAGCATTTTCTGTTGCTGATTTCATTGCACGTTGTCTTGCAGCATGTTCTGAAGCAGCTGCTTGCAATAGGGCTGCATAAACCAAATATTCAATGTATTTAGGAAGTAACTCATCCAAAACAGCATCAGCACTTGGTTCAAAATCATAAAGAGGCAGAGTTGGTTTATGAGTATCAACTTCTGTCATCTTTGGTGATGATTGCACTAACTCTTCTACAACTTCTAATGGCACAATTCTTTGCACCACTGGAACTTGAGAAATTCTGTTTACAAAGCGAGTGTAAATAACTTGAATTTCATGCACTCCACCTTGTTCTTCTGGCTTAAGAAATATTTCAAGTAATGCTTTTGCAATTTCTCTTGCATCATCATAAGTTGGGCGATCAGTAATACCAGTCCAGCTTGCTGCAACTTCTCTGTTGCGAAACTTGTAATAGCCAAGACCTTTTCTTCCCACTACAAATGGCACTACTTCTTTTCCTTGCTCATCTTTTAATAATTCGGTTAATCTTTCACCTTCGCGAAGAATATTTGCCGAATATGCTCCAGCAAGTCCTCTGTCGGCGGTGATGATTAAAACTGCTGAGCGTTTTCCATCTTTTTTGTTTAGCAACAAAGGATGATTGCCGCGAGCATTAGATGCAGCCAATGACACTGCCTTATACAAAGCAGTTGCATATGGAGTTGAAGCAAGCACTTGATTTTGCGCCTTGATAATGCGACTCGAAGCAATTAATTCCATTGCACGAGTGATTTTCTTGGTCGCTTGAACCGAGCGAATGCGTCTTCTAAATACGCGTAACTGGGCACCCATTTTTAGCCTTTATGCTCTTTTCTGAATCTTGATTTGTGCTTGTTCAACTTCTTCTTCAGTTAATGCATCAACATTTGCATCAACTAATAATGGTTGACCATTTGCTTTCACAAATTGTTTTTTGAAACTATTAACAGCAGATTTCAAAGAATCAACATCAGCATCACTTAAATCTCGTGATTCTCTGATTGATTTCAACACTGATGCATGATCTCTATCAAGATAGGTGTGAAATTCAACTTCAAATCTTGAAATATCCTCCACAGGAACATCATCAAGATTTCCAGTTGTTCCAGCCCACAAAGATGCAACAGCTTTTTCCATTGGTAGCGGTGCATATTGACCTTGAATCAAAAGTTGCACCAATCTAGATCCTCTTTCCAATTGTTGTTTTGATGCAGCATCAAGATCGGAACCAAAAGCAGCGAATGCTTCTAATTCACGAAATTGGGCTAGATCCAAACGAAGACGTCCCGCAACTTTTCTCATTGATTTTGGTTGAGCAGATCCACCTACACGAGATACAGAAATACCTACGTTAATTGCTGGTCTAATTCCTGAGTTGAATAAATCTGTTTCAAGAAATATTTGACCATCAGTAATAGAAATTACGTTTGTAGGAATATAAGCAGATACGTCATTAGCTTTAGTTTCAATAATTGGTAAACCAGTTAATGAACCACCACCTAATTCGTTTGATAATTTTGCACAACGTTCTAATAAACGTGAGTGTAAATAGAAAACATCGCCTGGATATGCTTCACGACCTGGTGGACGACGAAGCAGCAGTGAAACTGCACGATATGCCTCTGCTTGTTTTGTTAAATCATCAAAAACTATTAATGCAGCTTTTCCTTCATACATCCAATGTTGACCAATTGCAGAACCTGCGTATGGAGCAATAAATTTAAATCCTGCAGGATCTGATGCGGTAGCAGCAACAATTGTGGTGTATTCCAAAGCTCCATATTTTTCTAAGGTAGCTCTAACTGATGCAATGGTTGAACCTTTTTGACCAACTGCAACATAAATACATCGAACTTGTTTTTTAGGATCTCCTGATTTCCAATTTTCTTTTTGATTAATGATGGCATCAATTGCTAAAGCTGTTTTTCCAGTGCCACGATCACCAATAATTAATTGACGTTGTCCTCTACCAACTGCTGTCATTGCATCAACTGCTTTGACACCAAATTCTAAAGATTCTTTTACTGGTTGGCGTTCAACAACTGTTGGAGCTTGTAATTCCAAAGCACGTGAGGCAGTTGAATTAATTGCACCTAAACCATCAATTGGATTTCCAAGTGGATCTACAGTTCTTCCTAAGAATGCATCACCAACAGGAACTTCTAATACACGACCAGTTCTTCTGACTTCTTGTCCTTCTTGGATACCTGAAGAATCTCCTAAAAGAACAGCGCCGATTTCTGCTACGTCTAAGTTAAGTGCTACGCCTAATAACCCATTTTCAAATTCAAGTAATTCACTTGTCATTGCTGAAGGTAATCCTTCAACACGGGCAATACCATCACCTGTTTCTGCTACCCGGCCAACTTCATCCTTTGTTGTTTTTGGATTGAAGTTTGCAACATTTCTTTCGATAGCACTCCGGATATCTTCAGGTTTGATCTGGAGTTCAGTCATTTTTGTTACTGCCTTTCTTTTCTTTTTTCTGTTTTTGCAAATTTTGCAAAAACAGGAAGCTTTATATTGTTAATTCTTTTTTTACTTGAGCAAGGCGATTAACAACTGTTCCATCAATTACTTCATCTCCGATTCGAACAGCCACCCCACCTATTACTCTTCTATCTACAACTTTCTTAAGTTGTATTTCCTGCTTATAAATGGCAGTTAATGCATTAATAAGTCTGGTTTCTTGTTCAGAAGTTAAAGATATTGCAGTTATTACTTCTGCTAAAACTCTTCCTCTTCTGGCAGCTGCAAGTTTTGACAAATCTTTTAACGTTGAAGTTATAGATCTGCCATGACGATGACCAATCGCATGATTAACTAAAATAATTGCAGTTTGAGTAAATGTCTTACCTACTAAATCGTTAATTATTTTTAATCTTGATTCAGCAGTGATATTTGGATCAGCCAACATAAGTTCTAACTCACCACTGGCTGCGATTGCCCTTTCAAAGGCAAAAATCTCATCTTCAACGCGATCTAATTCCTTACTATTTTCACTAGCAGCAAATGCGGCTCTTGCCCCACTGTCTTCTAGAGCTTGGATTAAATCTTGAGTTGAACTCCATCTAAGTGCCACTGCTTCACCGATTAAATTAACCGCAGCTGGTGAACCAACTTTACTCAATAAATCTTTTGCAATTGAAGTTCTTGCTTGCGTTGAAATACCAGAATCATTCAAAGTATTTAACAAGGATTTATTTACTGCGATTAAATCAGCTAAAGCAAGTAAACTTTTAGCCTCATCAAATGAATGCAGGGACTTATTTGAATCCACTGCTTTTATTAATGCGGCGTAAGAGTTTTTGCTGGCACCTAACATTTATCGACCTTTCGCACTCTCTAGATCTTTAATGAATTGATCTATAACTGCTTTTGCGCGTGTGTCATCTTGCAATGATGCTCCAACTATTTTGCCTGCCAAATCAAGAGCAAGTTTTGAAACGTCAAGACGTAATTCATTGACTGCTTTAGTTTTTTCGGCTTCAATTTGAGCATTTGCTTGTTGTGTAACAACTTGAGCTGCTTTTTGGGCTTCATTTCTTGCTTCACTAATTAATTGCGTTCTTTCAGATTCAGCTGTTGATCTTATTTTTGCTGCTTCTGTTTTAGCATCGGCAAGATTTTGACGATATTGATTAAGCGTGATTGATGCTTCTTGTTGCATCTTTTCAGCTTTAGCAATTCCACCTTCGATTGTTTCTGTTCTTTGTTCTAAGGTCTTTCTAATATTTGGCAAAGCAAATTTAGAAAGGGCAAAGAAAATTACCAAGAACGCAATCGTTCCTATAACTAACTCATAGGTTGGTGGCAATAAAACATTGCTACCGCCTTCTGCACCCTCTGCAGCGAGGATCCAGTTCATATTCACTCTCCGTTTTTACTTGTTCTTTTTTTACGCACCGAAAACGAATGGTGCAACGAAACCAATCAATGCCAAAGCTTCAGCAAGTGCGAAACCCAAAATCATATTTTGGCGAATAACACCGTAAGCCTCAGGTTGACGAGCAATTGCTTGCACACCATTTCCGAAGATGATGCCGATACCGACACCTGGACCAATTGCGGCTAGACCGTAACCGATCGAACCAAGTGAACCAGAGATTTCCGCGAGGATGCTCATGTTTCCCTTTTCCTTTTCTTTCCTAATCTTGTAACTATTTGTTACAAGAAACTTTTTTAGTGCTCTGCATGTAACGAACTGGAAATAAAAACAGCCGTTAACAATGTAAAAATAAATGCTTGTAAAGCTTGAATAAACATTTCAAAGCCAGTTAAAACTATGGTGACAAAAAATGAAACAACAGAGCCCACATATCCAATGATTGAAACAAATCCCACAAAATTAGAAAGATTTAATAAATACCACGCTGAAACTGTGAATACTGTGATTAATAAGTGGCCTGCAAACATATTGGCAAATAAACGAATTGCCAGGGTTACAGGTCTAATAATTATTGTTGATAAAAGTTCAATTGGAGTAAGAAGTGGATAAATTCCTAGAGGCATACCAGGTGGAAAAGCAATATTTTTAAAATATCCAACTACCCCTTGATTTTTCATTCCTAGAAACAAATAAATTAACCAAACAATTACCGCTAGCACAACTGGAAATGCAAAACGAGATGAAACTGGAAATTGTGCGATCGGCACGATTGCCATCACATTCATGGTCCAAACAAAAAAGAAAATAGAAGTTAATAAAGGAACAAATCTATCTCCATCTTTGCCCATAATTTCTCGGGCAATATTGTCTCTGACAAATAAGTAGCCAACTTCAACCACATTTTGTAAACCTGTTGGTACAAGTTTTGGTTTTGCAAAAGCTATTAAAAAAACTACGGTGACAATAATTGTGCAAATCATGGCTAGAATTACTGGTTTTGTAACTTGAATTGCCGTTACACCGAAAAGATTAAAAGATGCAAGGGGTGACCATTCAAAAATTGACGCTCCAGGTGCTGGGAAAGGACAAGCATTATCACCAAACTTGCATGTTACTTCAGATAAAGAAATAGTGTTAGCCATTTTTTTGAGACCTCAAAATTGGCTGCACTTAGTTTTACCTTTCCTCTTTACTACTTAATTGTTTGTAAGTCATATACAAAGCCAAACCAATTCCTAAAATTGATCCAGCAGCAACAAACATTTCAACTTTGTTAAACCACGAACCGATTAACCAACCTAATCCTCCGTAAATAAGAATTCCGGAGACTAGACGACCAAAAATTGCCCAAGGATCATCTGAGGTTGTTTTGCGGTTTCGAAAGTTTTTCTGTTCGCTCACCAATAAAAAGGTTAGCCGTCTTTTAGCTTTTTTAAAACTTCGGGGGCTATTGGTTCAATCACAGTTGTTTTGTGAGTTGCCATCACCCAAACCGATCCAATCGTCCAAGCTAGGGTGCAGGCAAGAATTGAGATGCCAAATACCTTTCCATCAAGCCAAACAGCATTTCTCAGTAACTTTATTAACACAAGTAACACAATTAATTGGGTTAGATAAACAATCATTGCAACACCCAAACCAAGTTCTGGTCTAGTGGTTAGGACTTTGCCAATTACATATTGTCCGAATATAAAAAAAATTAATGTTAAAACCATTCCACCAAGTGCCGACCAGCCTGCTTGTGCATCTGTGAAAAATCCAGTTCCTATCGAAAAACCAACTCCAACAATGGCTGTT
>CAXBQJ010000062.1:0-6646 GCA_963977775.1 uncultured bacterium | reverse complement strand
TTATTTGGGTGGCAGCTGATCAACTTTTCAACCAAATTGGTAAAGCACGACATATGTTTGGTGGAAAACATGAAATGTCACTTGTTTTAAGAATTAAAATTGGCACAAGAACTGGTTATGGTTCACAACATTCCATGGATCCTGCAGGAATTATGAACACTTCACCTGGTTGGAGAATTGCTGCTCCATCTACTCCACTTGATTACATCGGAATGATGAACAGTTCACTTCTTTGTAAAGATCCGGTAGTGGTTTTAGAGCATGATTCAGATTTATATAAAACTTCTGGTGAAGTGCCTGAATCAGATATGGATTTCTATATTCCTATTGGTACGGCAAGTGTGAAAAGAAAAGGAAGCAAAGTAACAATTCTTACTTATCTTTCTATGGTTCAAAAATCACTTGATGCAGTAAGTGAAACAGGAATCGATGCTGAAGTTATTGATTTACGTTGGCTAGATGCAGCAAGTCTTGATTGGGAAACAATTGGAGAAAGTATTAGGAAAACTAATAATGTTTTAATTGTTGAACAAGGATCTCGAAGCACTTCTTATGGTGGATGGTTAGCTGATGAAATTCAAAGAAGATATTTTGACTGGCTAGATTCTCCAGTGCAAAGAGTTTCTGGTTCTGAATCAAGTCCAAGTGTAAGTTTCGTGCTGGAAAAAGCAGCATTAGCTGATACTGAGACAATAGTAAAAGAATTAAACAAAAACTACGGTTCAAAGTAAGGAAAAGTTAAAGCAATGGCAAAACTACTTCGTATGCCTGGTATTTCAGCTGATGCTGAAGAAGTTGTGTTTTTAGAGTGGTGTGTTAATCCGGGAAGTTCCATTAAAAATGGAGATGCCATAGCAATTGTTGAAACTGAAAAAGCAAACGTAGATATTGTTGCTGATCAAGATGCTGTTTTGTGGAGATCATTAATCGAACCTGGAACTTCAGTAAATGTGGGAGTTCCAATTGCAATTTTGTTAGAAAATGGTGAAAAAGTAAATGACGAAGCTGAAATCTTTAAATCTCTAGGTCTTGAATCAGTCAGTGCTGCAAGTAATGGATCTAGTAAAAAAGTTGAAGAAAAAGTTTCTGTCGAAGCAGAACATAAAATACCTCAAACTTTTGCTAGCGCTAATGCATTGCAAGGTGAAAGAGTTTTTGCATCCCCAATTGCTAGAAAAATGGCTAAAGAAAACAATATTTCAATAACAAATATTGTGGGCACAGGTCCTGGGCAAAGAATTGTTAGAGCAGATGTTGAAAGAAGTATTGCCAATGGCTCTTCAAGTAAACAAACCATAAATTCAGTAGATAAAACCCAACCTAGATTAGATTCAGGCTACAGCGATATTCCTCATTCAAATCTTCGTCGTGCTGTGGCAAGAACTTTAGCTACCAGTAAGCGAGAAGCACCACATTTTTATCTGGATGCAACTTGTCGTGTTGATCAATTATTAGAACTAAGAAAAACAATTAACAGTGAAGTTGCTGAAAAGATATCAATAAATGACTTAGTTTTTAAAGCTGTAGTAAAAACTTTGGTTGATGTTCCTGAAATGAATGTTATTTGGATGGATGAATGCGTAAGAAAATTTAATTCAGTAGATGTCGCAGTAGCTATTGGAAGTTCAAGAGGACTTGTTACACCAGTTATAAGAAGTGCTGAAAAATTATCTTTAACACAAATTTCTGCACAAATAAAGGATTTTGCTCAAAGAGCAAATGATGGAAAATTAAAACAACATGAAATTGAAGGCGGAGTTTTCTCTGTTACTAACCTTGGCATGTTTGGAGTGGAAAAATTCTCTGCAATTCTAAATCCACCTCAAGTTGGAATTTTGGCAGTCGGAGCTGTGATAAATGAACCAATAGCTGTTGATGGGCAACTGCAGGTTGGAAATACTTTGAAAGTAACTTTGTCGGTTGATCATCGACCAGTTGATGGTGTTTTAGCAGCAAAATGGATACAAAGATTTAAGACTTTGATCGAAAATCCAGCACTAATTATCGCCTCAGATATTTAAAGATTTTTAAAACAGAAAATAAACGCTTCATTTTGGCAAAATTTTTGTAAATTTTCATATGTAAAAAACTTCTTTTGACGATTAATTGATCCATAAATTTTCGTCTTTTTGTTTTAACTAGTAACATTAACTAACAAAACTAGAAAGTTATCCAAATGACAGAAGTCCAAAAATATGACTTAATTGAAAAATTTGAGGATGTTGAAATAAGGCTTTATCACCCTGTAGTCAAAGCTGAAGTAGAAATAAATTCAAATTACGAAAATGCCTCTAGTTTAGGTTTTAGGCCTCTTGTTAACTACATTTCTCAAAATAATATTGCGATGACTGCCCCAGTTCTACAAGAGCAAAAGGGGAAAAACTCCTGGTTAGTATCTTTTATTATGCCAAGTGATGCAAAGAAAGATAAATTACCAAAACCACAAAATTCAAATGTTTCTTTACAACAAATAGAACAACATTATGCTGCAGCTATATCATTTAAAGGTTTTACAACTGTAAAAAAAATTAAAGAAAAAGAAGAAAAATTAAAAACTATACTTAAAAAAAATGATATTAAATACTTTGATCCAATCAGAGTAGCTCGTTTTGATCCACCTTGGAAACCAGGTTTTTTACGACATAATGAAGTAATTATTAAAATAAATTACGAAAGATAATCACTCTGAAAATTTATCTTGTAACTACAGGAAGTCGTGGAGATTTTGAACCTTTTTATGCATTTGCAAAAAAAGCCGCGTCACAAGGTCATGATGTATATCTTTCTTTGACTGAAGAATTTTATTCTGAAGCAACGGATCAAAAAATTAAAGTTCTATCTCTGCCGGGAACTGTGAAGCAGTTTGTGGACTCTAATGGAGTTTCAATAATAAGAAACGCTATTGATTTTTTACCAAATGTAAGACCAATGTTGGTCAAAATTCTTGATGTGATTTCCAAGCAAATTATAGAAATAAAACCTGATGTGGTTTTTTATCATCCAACGGCACTTACTGCCCCCATTGCTGCAAAGTATGTCAAAGCATTAAGTGTGCTAGTTGAAATAATTCCTGTTTTATCACCCACTAAAGAATTTGCTTCAGCAGGTTTATGGAGTTCTGATTTTAAGTTTTTAAATAAAATAAGTTATCAAGGAATTAAACTCGCTGAAAAGTTATTTTTTCTAGAAACTTTTAAACTCTCTAAAAAGTTGAAA
This sequence comes from uncultured bacterium, assembly GCA_963977775.1. Lineage (GTDB taxonomy): Bacteria > Actinomycetota > Actinomycetes > S36-B12 > UBA5976 > ATZT02. The sequence continues at coordinate 3,430 of CAXBQJ010000062.1, read as the reverse complement.
ATTAAAAATTACCAACATGATTTAGCTATCTCACTTGTTTCCCCTGCATTATTGAAAAGACCTCAAGATTGGCCTGAAAATTCATATGTAGTTGGACCTTGGTATGAAGAAAAGCAAGAACTGCTTCACCCAGAAATTGAAGATTTTGTTTCACAAAAAGAAACTATTTATGCAGGTTTTGGTTCAATGAAGAAAAAAAATCCTCACAAATTAGCTGAGACCATTGTTTTAGCATGCAAAGAATTAGATTTGCAATTAATTATTAATAAAGGTTGGGGAGGTCTCGCTTTGCCTGAGAAATTTAGATTAGATAAAAATATTAAATTTGTTGATGGAGTTTCTCATGCCAAATTATTTCCTAAAGTAAAAGCAATTATGCATCATGGTGGAGTTGGAACGGTTCATGCAGCATTAAGGGCAGGAACTGTTTCTATTATTACCCCTTTTATTGTTGATCAACCATGGTGGGCAGATAGATTAAATAGATTAAATCTTGGTCCTAAATCATTACCATTGTGGAAATTTACAAAACATAATGTTATAAAAAGAATTAATCAAACTTCGCAATATAAAGAAAACGTCCAAAATATCGCTAAAATCATGAGAGAAGATAATGGAATTGAGAACACTTTGAATTTGATAGAAAAGTTTTTATCAAGATGAATTTAAGAAAAACAGTTTCAATCATCATCGTTCTTAATTTAAGCTATTTTTTTATTGAATTTTTTATGGCAAATAAAATAGGTTCAGTTTCACTTTTTGCAGATTCAATAGATTTTTTGGAAGATTCTGCAGTTAATATTTTAATTTTGTTAGCTTTTGGTTGGAGTTTAAAAGCAAGAGCTAATCTAGGTTATTTGTTTTCTGGTTTATTGCTTATTCCAGGCATGGCAGTTTTGTGGAGTGCTTGGCAGAAGTTCCAAAACCCAGTTGCTCCAGAAAGTTTAAGTTTAGGTTTAACAGGAACAGGTGCCTTGATTGTTAATTTAACTTGTGCTTTGTTATTACTAAAATTTCGTCATGAAACAGAAAGCTTAATAAAAGCAGCTTATTTTTCAGCAAGAAATGATGCTGTAGCAAATGTGGCAATTATTGTGGCAAGTATTGTTTCAATATTTTGGATTTCAGGCTGGCCAGATTTAATTGTGGGAATAGGTATTTTGCTGCTAAACCTTGATTCTGCGGCAGAAGTTTTAGAGGCGGCCAGAAAAGAAAAATCTCTTTCCTAAAGTCGCATATTCTTGATAGATTTGTCATATGGCAAAAAAATGGACTAATTGGGTTGGTAATCAATCTTTTAGTTATGAAAGTTTTGCTCAACCAAAGAACGAAAAAGAAGTTGTTAAAGCTGTTCAAAAAGCCATAAGTAAAAAACAAAAAATAAGAGTAATGGCTACAGGGCATTCATTTACTCCCATTGTAGAAACTGACGGATTACTACTTGATCTTTCAAAAATTAGTGGCATAAAAGCTGTTGATCCGTATAAGCAAAGAGCTTTTGTTGGATCTGGAACTCCAATTAGTGCTTTAGGTGATCCACTTTGGGAAAAAGGATTGGCACTTAGAAACCAAGGAGACATTGACGCGCAAAGAATTGCTGGTGCAATTTCGACAGGTACCCATGGCAGTGGAGTTGAGTTTGGAAGTTTTTCTTCGATTTTAAGATCTTGTCGAATCGTTACAGGAACTGGTGACGTTGTTGAAATAAATGAAAAAAATTCTGATTTATTACATGCTGCGCAAGTTTCAGTAGGAATGCTTGGAGTAATGGTTGGTATGGAACTTCAAGTAACAAAGAAATATCGCTTAAAAGAACATATTGATCATGAACCATTTTCTGATGTAATTAGAAACTTTCATGAAAGAGTAAATAAGAATAGAAACTTCTCATTTTTCTGGTTTCCTAGTGAAGAATCAGCAGCTTTATATAACATAGAGCTTCCACCGGGAGAAAAAGCTACTGATACTTGTCACGTAAAAATTTTTAATGAAGCAAGAGATTCAGAACAAGATTCTGATGCACCAAGAAGAAGAGTTGATAGATCTTATCGAATTTATCCAATGATTTATTCCCCTAATTTTCATGAATTAGAATATTTTATTCCCCTAGAAAGAGCAGTTGATTGCATAAATGAAATGCGTGAATATATGTTACGAAGTCTTCCTTTAAGTATTTTTCCTCTGGAGATTAGAACTTGTGGTGAAGAAGACGGATTCTTATCGTCAAATTACAAAAGAAAAACTCTGGTTGTTTCTGTCTCAGGTATGCCAGGTGTTGATTATTGGGGATATTTAAGAGAAGTTGATCGAATTCTAGGTCGATATGATGCAAGAGTTCATTGGGGAAAGCTTCATTTCTTAACTAGAGAACAACTTTTTGATAGATATCCAAAAGCTAAAAAATTTATTGATATCAGAAGAAAATTTGATCCTAAAGGTGTTTTCTTAAATAATCACTTAAAGCCATTGTTTGCTTAATTTTTAAAAGAAATTTTCTTTAGTTTCATTTCTTTTTTTAATAATTTTAAAGCAGTTGGGCCCATGCCATGCAATTCTTTTAATTGTTTTTCTGTAATTTTTCTTAAATCATTTATTCTTAAAATTTTTTTATCAACTAAAGCTCTTCTTGCAGGTGCTGCTAATTTTAAATCTTTCCAATTTTTATCTAATTTTTCATATTTTGATAAATCAACTAAACCACTTGTTACAGCACACTTTTGTTTCATTTACGTTTCCGAGAAAGTATTTCATGCACTAAGACTCCACCAATTAATCCCCAAAATGGAGCACCTAAATTAAAAGCAGAAATTCCAGAAACTGTAATTAATAACGCAACTAAACCTGCCTCGCGGTATTCAGGATTTTCTAGCGCCTCATTTGTACAAGATCCAATTACAGGAATTAAAGCTAATCCGGCAAGAACTGCTAACAAAACTGGCGGAAGTGTGCCAAAAAAGCCCATCACAGTTGCGCCAAAAAGACCAAGAATTACATAAAAAATTCCACAAGCAAAGCCTGCAAAATATCTTGTTTTTGGATTTGGATCCGCATCTTTTTGAGTTGCAATTGCTGCTGTCATTGCTGAAATATTTACTCCACTATTTCCAAATGGTGCGCTAAGTAATGAGATAACTCCTCCAACTGTTACCACATTATTTATTGGTGGTTCATAACCTGAGTTGTATAAAACCGCAGTTCCAGTTGCATTTTGGGTTGTCATCACTAATAAAAATATTGGTAAGGCAAGAGTTAGAAGGGATCCTAAAGTAAATTCTGGAGTAACCCAAAGTGGTGCAGTAATTGCAACTTTAATGTGTGGATTAACTAATTCTTTTTCTAAATAAGCGATGAATAAACCAACTGCTAAAGCAGGAACTACTGGTGCTCTCCATTTATATCTTTTTCCAATAAAAAACATCAAAATCATGCC
>CAXBQJ010000061.1:0-6650 GCA_963977775.1 uncultured bacterium | reverse complement strand
CACTTTAGCCCAAGTTCAAGCACCTGCTTTGAGACTTACTCGAAGAGGCAGGTTGATGCTTAGTTCTCTTAGTTTTATCTCTATTTTGGTGGTTTCCTCTTATCTACTTATCGGCTTAACTTCTACAGATGCAAATGCAAGCAATAGTGAAGCTTTAAATAACAGTTCATTAATCGTTGTGGCACCGGGAGAAACACTTTGGACGATCGCCTCGCGGGTAAATCCGGAAAGAGACCCGCGAGCAGTAATCGAAGATATTAAAGCTTTGAATGTTTTAGAGGGTGTAAATCTATATGCAGGTCAAGTTTTAAGAATTCCCAATTAAAACTTTTCAGCCTCTTTAGTCAGATATTTAAATTATACCGACTAAGATTGTTTAGAATCATAAATTTTTAGGGGCTTTATGTGTAGTAAAACTACTTGCCGAGTTTGCGGCAAATTCACCTACACAGGATGTGGTGAACACGTAGAGCAAGCTCTTTTCGGAATTCCTCAAGATCAAATATGTCAAGGACATGAATCCACAGATTCAGCAAAGAATCTATTCAGTTCAATATTTAGAAATAACTAGTCTTTTTCTTCTTCTTTTTTATGCGCTCTGATAGTTCCAGCGTGAGCTTTCAAGGTTGGATCCTGTTTTGATTTAATTAAACTTGCAATTATGGCAATAATTAAGATGGTAGCAATTACTCCAAGACTAATACCCGTAGGAATTTTTGGAATATCTTTATTGATTTCGTGGATATATGTGAGAATTAATTTTCCACCGATGAATATCAAAATTGATGCAAGACCTATTGATAGATAAATCAAACGATCTAGTAAACCCTTTAGTAAGAAATAGAGAGCTCTTAATCCAAGAAGTGCAAAAGCATTGGCAGTAAAGACCAAAAATGGTTCTTGAGTTACTCCAAAAGTAGCGGGAATTGAATCAAGGGCAAAAAGTAAATCTGTAGAAGCAATTGCAATCATCACTAAAAACATAGGTGTGGCAAATCTTTTACCGTCTATTCTTATAAATAGTTTTGTACCGTGATAATCACTTGTGATAGGTGTTAATTTTCTAACTTGTTTAACTAAGAAGTTGTCATCTGGATTTGGATCTTCATTCCAGTGTCTAAATAAGCCAACGCCTGTCCAAATTAGAATCAATCCAAAGATCACAAATGTAAATGCAAAAGCAGCTAATGCAGCAGCGCCAACTGCAATAAATATGGCACGTAAAATTAAAGCAAGAATAATCCCGATTAATAGAACTCTTTGTTGGTAAATACTTGGAACTGCAAATTGAGTCAAAATAATGGCAAATACAAAAAGATTATCAACCGATAAAGATTTCTCTACTAAATATGCTGCAAAATACTCTGTACCTAATTGTTTTCCAAAATCAAACCAAACCCAGATTCCAAAAGCAACTGCTACTAATATGTAAAAAATTGACCAACCAGCTGCCTCTTTGAACATAACATCGTGAGGTTTGCTACTTACAGTCAAAAGATCTACCAAAATCAGGGCAATTATTGCACCCACTGTAAGGATCCAGATTGTTAAGGAAATATTCATCTCTTTTTTCAGTTAATCATAAAAAATATAAACATGCCAAGTTTAATTATTTAAATATGAATTAACTTAATTTATTTAGTGCTTAAAAGAAGTTACGATGTCTTCTTTGCCTGGTTCAACCCCAAAACTGTGGGCTTGCTCCAAAGCTTCATGAGCATGGTGTTGTCCAGATTGAATCTCTTTAGTTGATGGAATAGGTAAGTCACCTTTTGTCCACCAATGATTCAACTTTGCTCTTAATTGTTGACGACGATATTTAGGTGTTTTTATACCGTTTTCGTCATATTTTTGAGGAATTTCAACTCTTGGATAGGTTTGGCGAGCTAGTAATTTAGGAATTTCTGCTTCAGAAACTGGTTCATGCACTTCCACAAATCCACCTTCTGGAAGTCGCAAAATTCTGCCAGTTTCTTTTCCGTGTAACAATTTGTCTAAATCTCGTCGTTGTAATCCTAAACAGATTCTCTTAGTAACTATAAACACAATTGGGGGAACAACAATTAAAGCAAATCTCATAAACCAAGTTATCGAATTGATTGAAAGATTAAATGTGGTGGCAACTATGTCGTTTCCTCCACCAATCCAAAGCAAAATGTAGAAAGACAATGACATTGTGCCAAGAGCTGTTCTAGTTGGAGCATTTCTTGGTCGATCCAACAAATTATGTTCTCTCTTGTCGCCAGTTACCCAACTTTCGATAAATGGATATAAAGCCATCGCTGTCATCATTAAGCCTGGCAATATAAGGGCAGGAATTAAAACATTTGGGGAAAATGTCCAAGTATTGAAAATATTGAATTCAATTGAAGGCATAACTCTTAGAGATCCCTCTAAGAAACCAATATAAAAATCTGGTTGTGAACCTGCTGTAACTTGATCTGGAGTAAATGGTCCGTATAACCAAATTGGATTTATCGCAACAACTGCTCCAAGTAATGTTGTGATTCCAAATACGATGAAAAAGAATCCACCAGCTTTTGCAGTATAAACAGGTAACAATGGGTAACCAACCACATTGTTTTCTGTTCTTCCTGGACCTGGATATTGTGTGTGTTTTTGAGTCCAAACTAAAAGTAAATGTGCTGTGACAAGTGCAAGAATTATTCCTGGAACTAATAAAACGTGAATTGTGTAAAGACGAGGAATAAAGTCAACTCCTGGGAATTCTCCTCCAAATAAGAAATAAAGTGCCCAAGTTCCAATAACTGGAAGAGCTTGCACAATGCCAGAGGCAATTCTTAAACCAATTCCAGAAAGCAAATCATCAGGCAAAGAGTAACCGGCAAAACCTTCCAACAATCCCAAAGTTAACAAACCGATTCCAAGTAGCCAATTAAATTCTCTTGGTTTTCTATAAGCACCAGTAAAGAAGACTCTCATTAAATGCACCATCATTGCTGCAATAAAAAATAGGGCAGCCCAGTGATGTATTTGTCTAATTAACATCCCACCACGTACGTCAAATGATATTTCAAGAGTTGAAGCAAAAGCTTCACTCATTGGAACACCTTTTAATGGAATATAAGAACCGTTATAAATAATTTCTGTCATCGATGGTTTGTACCAAAAAGTTAAAAATACACCTGTTAAAAGTAAAATGATGAATGAATATAGTGCAATTTCTCCCAACATGAATGACCAATGATCTGGGAAAACTTTTCTTAAATTTCTTTTTAAAGCAGCAGAAAATCCAATTCTACTATCGACATAGTCGTATGCCGCAGGAGTTTTTTTACTGGTTGTATTGCTCATGCACCACGCTCCCAGAAACTAGGTCCTACTGGTTCTTGAAAACCTTGGCGGGCGATTAAGTAACCTTCTTCGTCCACCGTTATTGCTAACTGCGGCAATCTTCTTGCTGCAGGTCCAAATATTGGTTGTCCGGAGTCAGATAAATCGAAGGTCGATTGATGACATGGACACAATAAATTATGGGTCCTTTGTTCATATAGCGCAATCGGACAGCCTACGTGGGTACAAATTTTTGAGTAGGCCACAATTCCCTGATAGTCCCAATCAGGACCTTGTTGGCTTTTTATGTCTTCTGGTCTCATTCGAACTAATAGGATTGCTGATTTTCCACGTTCAATTAAGTTTTGTTGTTCTTCTTGAATTTCTAGAATGTTTTCTGGCATAGCAGAAATCAAATTTCCTACAGGAATATCTTCAGGACGAATTTTTTGGTAGGTAATATCGGTGACAATGTGAAGTCCTTCTTCCCAAGCTGTTTTTCTTAATTCACCCTTTGGTGCAGGACCTAAATCTCTTAACATCACAACAAATGGCAGAGGAAATAAAGCCAGAGCGCCTAGAAGAGTTCTTCTAATTAATTTTCTTGAGCCAATTCCAGATTCTTGAGCACCAACTCTAAAAGCATCCAATGCTTCTTCCTGCACTTCATCATTTGGTTTCATTGGTTTACGTTCCTGCACAAGTTCAACATCTGGCATCAATTTCTTAGCCCAATGAATAGCACCAATTCCAATTAATAAAATTGCTAAACCAAATGAAATTCCAAGAACTAAATTTTGCGCACTGGTTATTCCAATTAAATTAACAGCGATCTTTTTTTCTCTGGGAATTGCTACGAAAGACACTAAGAAAACTAAAGTGAAAAATGCTGATGCACCAAAAAGACCAGCAATTTGTCTCTCAGCACGTTTTGCTGCTTTTGGATCGGTATCTGTTCTTCTTAAGTAGTGATCAATCCCTTTAGCTGCAGTTGGCATTTTTGTCGAAATTTCTTTTGAAACTTTAGGAGTAACTTTTTCTTCGTCAGGATCAAAAGTATTGTTTAAATCAAATTTGTTACTCATCTAACTCTTGCTCCAATCCATACAGCAACTGCAATTAATGCACCTAATCCGATTGTCCATAAAAATAAACCTTCAGTAACTGGTCCAAGTCTTCCTAAGTCAATACCACCTGGATTTTCAGATTTATTTAACTCTTGAATGTAATGAATGATTGCTACTTTGTTTTCTGGAGTTAGAGTTTTGTCGCTAAAAACTGGCATGGATTGAGGACCTGTCAACATGGCTTCATAAATTTGTAAAGGAGTTGCCGGAGCCAAACTTGGTGCATATTTTCCATTTGTTAATGCTCCACCTGAACCAGCAAAGTTATGACATTGTGCACAATTTGTTCTAAATAATTCTCCACCTTCAGCCAAACTTGCGTTTTGCCAAGCATTTACTTCTTCTTCAGATGGAATTGCAGGACCAGGACCAAAAGTTGCAACATAAGCAGCTAAAGCCAAAGTTTCTTCTTCGTTATAAATTGGTTTTTTTCTCATTACTTGCGCACCAGGTGCAGCCATTGGCATACGACCTGATGAAACTTGAAAGTGAACAGCTGCTGCGCCAACACCAACTAAAGTTGGGCCATCACTTGTTCCTTGACCATTTAGTCCATGGCAGGAAGAGCAGCCTTCAGCAAATAAAACTGAACCTTTATCAACCAAAGTTTCGTCGGTACCAATTCTTGCTTGTGCTGGTGAAGTAATTGAACTGATAAAACTAAAAGATATTGAAATAACAGTTAAAGCAAAAAATAAAACAAGAAGGGGGGCTGACTTTCTTCTTCTAAATTTTGCTAAATATTTCAATTTTTCTCTCTCTTATTTGACCAAATAAATAGTTGCAAACAAACCAATCCAAACTACGTCAACAAAGTGCCAGTAATAAGAAGTAACTACAGCAGAAGTTGCCATTCCATGAGTCATTTTTGGTCTGACATAAGTTCTTGCTAAAACGAATAAAAATGCAACAAGTCCACCTGTTACGTGTAAAGCGTGAAATCCGGTTGTTAAATAGAAAACTGATCCAAATGGGGAGGAGGAAAGAGTTAATCCTTCATGTACTAGTTCTGCATATTCGAATGCTTGTCCACCTACGAAAAATGCACCCATTAAGAAAGTAATGATGAACCAAAATCTAAGTCTTTCTGTATCTCCTCTTTCAGCAGCAAAAACACCAAGTTGAGCTGTTACAGAACTTAAAACCAAAATTGTTGTGTTTGCGCCAGAAAATGGAATGTTTAACATTTCTGTTTCTATTTTCCAAATATCAGGATTCACAGCACGAAGCGTGAAATACATAGCAAACAATGCCGCAAAAAACATTAACTCACTGGAAAGCCAAACAATTGTGCCAATGGCTGTCATGTTAGGACGATTGATTCGACGATTTGTCATTGCAGCAGAAGACATGTCTCTATTCTGTCACCTAATTGGTGGGGGATTTGTGCTTGGGCGCGCAATATATGACTAAGGTGACATTTGTGGCAGAGATTAATTCACAATTGCACGAACTTCGTGTGTTGGTCTATTCAGATGACAGAAGAATTCGTGACGCAGTTATCACTGCTTTAGGTAGAAGACCTGCAAAAGATTTACCAAGAATTGAATTTATTCAAGTTGCAACAGAACCTGTTGTTAAAAGTGAATTAAAAACAGGAAAAATCCACTTGGCAATTCTTGATGGGGAAGCAGCTCCTGCTGGTGGCATGGGTATTGCTCGAAATGCAAAAGATGAAGTTTTTAATTGCCCACCAATAATTGTTTTGATTCAAAGACCTCAAGATGCTTGGCTTGCAACTTGGTCTAAAGCAGAAGGTGTAGTTCCTATGCCAATTGATCCTGTGGTTTTAGTAGAAGTCGCAACAACGTTGTTGAGACGAGTAGATAAAACAGCAATTCCTGTCAAATGAACAACTTGATTTCCTGGCAGGAAATCCTTTCACAACTTAGTAATAAAAAAGATTTAACTTTTAATCAAGCCCAGTGGGCAATGAATTCTGTAATGGATTCAAAAGCTACGGATGCTGAGATTAAGGAATTTCTTCTCGGTTTAAAAAATAAAAGTGAATCAGCAGAAGAAATTACTGCATTTGTTGAAGTGATGATTGAGCATTCAAGAAAATTAGATATTAATCATGATGCGGTAGATACTTGCGGCACTGGTGGAGATGGATTTAACACCGTCAATATTTCAACAGCCTCAGCAATTGTGGTTGCAAGCTGTGGGATCCCAGTTGTAAAGCATGGAAATCGTGCCGCCTCATCTAAATCTGGTTCTGCAGATGTA
>CAXBQJ010000060.1:0-6700 GCA_963977775.1 uncultured bacterium | reverse complement strand
ATTTTCCGAAAGGTGCTGCTGGCTGAATTCCAGCTTCCCAACAGGCGCATGAATGATCCCTGTCTTATCCACCCGAAACTCCACCTTACCCGCCTTCACTTCCTGAACGGCCTTGGCAACATCCGTGGCATGATGCTGGGTGCCGTGCTGCTGGGCGTCGCCGAGAACACGGTTTCGGCCGTCGGCGTCCTCCAGCCGCTCAACTACGTCGATGTCGGCACCCAGGTCTCCGGGCAACTGAAGGTCCTGCACGTCGACTACGGCGCGGCCGTAAAAAAGGGCGATCTCTTGGCCGAGATCGATCCGACGATCTATCAGGCCCAATATGACCAGGCGGTCGCCAAGAAAGCACAGGATGAAGCGACGCTCGCGAATGCCCGTCTCAGACCGAATTTGCTCATGTGCAGCACCGGTTGAATCAACGATAGGCCGCGATGATGCCGAGGAAGTCGTCGGCTTTGAGGCTGGCGCCGCCGACGAGAGCGCCATCGACGTTGACAACGCCCATCAGCTCCTTGGCGTTCGACGGCTTCACCGCCTCGACGCTGAACTGGCAAAGCTTCAGCCAGGTGGCCTTCGCATTCCGCGTCACGCCGGTCCTGCTCGCGCAGGCCATCGCGCTCTCGGCCTTCATCGGTTTCCTCGGCGGGCTCTTCCCCGCGCTGCGGGCCGCCCGCATGCTGCCGATGGACGCCATCAGGCGGGGATGACCGATGATCCAGTTGCAGGACGTGATCAAGACCTACCGCCGCGGCGATGCTGACGTACGCGCCCTGCGCGGGCTGAGCTGCACGATCCCGGCCGGAGTGTTGTCCTTCGTGGTCGGCCCAAGTGGCAGCGGCAAAAGCACACTGATCAAACAGTTATTTTCTAGCTATCGCTACATCGATATGCAAGATGTGGAGCATATGGATTTTGCCAACAATGATCCCAGGGGATTTTTGCAAGCGTACACCGATAAAGAAGGGTTGATTATTGATGAGGCACAGTATGCCCCGGCGCTTTTCGGTCAAATAAAGGTTTTTGTGGTGGAAGTATGTCAAGGTTGTAGTTGGAATCATGTTTATAGTTCCTATGTTTTGGGTGATGGAAAAGCCAGAAGACCTTTACGAAAACCGGCAGATTGGTTGGATTAAGTGGTAAAACGGAGCAGAGAGTTTGCTCGACCACCACAAAAAAGAAATAGAAAAAGTTCCAAAGTCAAATGGAGACTTTTTGGTGGATTAGTTTCTTTAGGTTTAATTGCAACTGTTGTTTTAGGTTCAGTTCTTGCTTTTGCAGTATCAGTAACTCAAATTCCTTTACCTAAAGAAGTTGCTCGAGCCCAAACCACAATTGTGATGTGGGCTGATGGACAAAAAGAAATAGGAAGATTTGGAGAATTTAATAGAACCGATATTGAATTAAAAGAAGTTCCCCAACATGTGCAACAAGCTGTTTTAGCTGCAGAAGATCGAAATTTTTATAACCATCGTGGTTTTTCTATTCAAGGTTTTGCTCGAGCACTTTTTTCTAATATTTTTTCTGGAACTAGAGTTGGTGGTTCCACAATTACTCAACAGTATGCAAAATTAGCTTTTTTAACACAAGAAAAATCAATTTTACGAAAAGCAAAAGAATTAGTTTTAGCAATCAAACTTGAATCTGTTGAATCTAAAGAACAAATTTTAGAAAACTATTTAAATACAGCATATTTTGGAAGAGGCGCTTATGGAATACAAGCTGCTGCAAGAACATATTTTGGTTTAGATGTTTCACAACTTTCAATTTCTCAAGGCGCTGCACTTGCCGCTCTTTTACAAGCACCTTCAGCTACAGAAAAAATAGAAAATAGAGAAAAATGGATTAATAGATTTAATTATGTTTTAAATGGAATGGTTGATATAAATGCTATTTCAAAAGATCAAAAAGATTCCATAACTTTTCCTGAATCAATAACTTATAGTTCACAAAATAAATTTGGTGGTACTAATGGATATTTACTTTATGCAATAAGACAAGAAATGTTAGATAAAGGCTATACAGAAGATGATTTAAATTTACGTGGATTAAAAGTGATTTCAACTTTTGAAGAAAATGCTCAAACTGCAATTGTTGATGCGGTAACAAATGAGGCACCAACTACAAAAACCGAAGGATTAAGAATTGGAATTGCATCAGTAAGACCTGGTACAGGTGAAGTTGTGGCAATGTATGGCGGTCCAGATTATGTGACTGAACCTTTAAATAATGCAACCCAAGCAATTGCTCAAGCAGGTTCAACATTTAAACCATTTGCATTAGCCGCCGCTTTTGAACAAGGGATAGCTTTAGACACAATTTGGAATGGAAATTCTCCTAGAACTTTTGGTGATTACACATTAAATAATTACAGCAAAAAATCTTTTGGAGATATTACTCTTTTACAAGCAACAGAAAATTCTGTTAACACAGTTTATGTTGATGTTGCTTTTCAAATTGGTAAAGAAAAAGTTTTTGATGCAACACTTCGTGCAGGAATTCCAGAAGATGCTGCGGGAATGGTAAATGACATAACTCTTGTTTTGGGAACAGCATCACCACACGTTATTGATGTTGCAAATGCTTATGCAACTTTTGCAGCAAGAGGAATATATGCCAAACCAACCATGATCAAAGAAATTTATGGAGCAAATGACGGACTTTTGTATCAAATAAGTCCAGAAACAAAAAGAGCTTTTACTACTCAAATTGCTGATGAAGTTAGCTTCGCACTTTCCCAAGTGATTCAAAATGGAACAGGAAAAAGAGCTAAAGCAATTGGTAGACCTGCTGCGGGAAAAACTGGTACAACAGATGGAAATAAATCTGCATGGTTTGCCGGTTACACACCACAATTAGCAACAGCAGTGATGATGATTAAACAAAATGAAAAAGGCGATCCAATTTCTTTAGCAGGAACAGGTGGATTAAAAAGTGTTACTGGTGGTTCTTTTCCTGCTTTAATGTGGACTTATTTTATGAAAGAAGCTTTAAAAGATTTACCAAAATTAGATTTTCCTCCACCACCCGGAGTTTTACCAATTAATACAGCTCCCCCAATAACAAATCCAGAAGATCCAACGATTCCAGAAATAGTTGTTGCACCAACACCAACTGCATCGCCAACAATTTCTGCTACTCCTACGCCAACTCCAACACCAACAGTGACAGTTACGGTTACAGCAACACCTTCTCCAACTGTGACAGATTCAGCAACTCCAACACCAACTAGTTAATTAAAAATAACTTCATCAAAATTTGTCGTGGTCATTCTTAAAGACGCAGTTATTTCAGAACCAACTTTTGGCGGAGTAATCGAGACAGGAAGTTTTAACATTGAAACATTCATATGTGGACTTTCTGCAAAAAATCTTTGTTTTCCAGAAACTATGAAAGGAGATAGATTTAAATCGAAAGCTTCTAATATTCCAGAAACTATCGCAGTAATTCTTGATTTTAAATTTGTATTAGATCTTGGTGCTTGAAGACCAACTCCATGTGCTGTGCCGCCAGATACTATTAATAAATTTGCAGCATTAATTTTTCTTTGTCTATAGCCAAAACTTTGATTAGCAATATCATGAACTTCTAAAACAGTAGATTTTATTTGAAACACTTTCATGTTATTAAGCCAAAATTTTGTGCCTAATCTGTTTTTAAATTTATAGTTTGGATATTTATTTATTAACTCTTTAAACTGAATATCACTTATGTGACTTAAATGTATTTCATTACAAGAAAAGTTTAAATCTGCTAATTTTTTAATAATAAATTCAATTTCACTTAATTTTTCATTTCCAGATTTATCGATAGGCAAATGCAAACTAAATGCTTTTACATTCAAGTTCTTTAATTGATTTAATTCATATATAGGAATACCAAATCTATTCATGCTGGTCAAAATTTCAACAATTACTGGACTATTTCCAATATGTGAGACATCACTTACATCTGAAATAGTTAAAACTATTTTTTTATTACTTAATTCCCTTAATTTATTAAAAGCTTCCTTATCACTTTCTTTTATTGGATCCATCACAATAATTTCTGTTAAATCACTATTTATTAAGTCTTTTGCTTCAAAAATAGTTCCTGTAGCAATTGAAGAAATATTTAATTCTTTACATTTTTTTGCTAAATTTTCTCTACCTATTCCATAACCGTTACCTTTAATAACTGGAATTATAGAATTTTCATAAGATTCTAAAGATTTAATTAATGATTTATCAAATTCTTTTTCATCTATGTGAAGTGTTAATGACATTTTTAGCCCCTTCTTTTGAGAGCTATTTGAAATACTTTATAAATAAATGGTTTCAAAACAAAATCCCATTCCCCCACATACTGCACAACTTTTCCACCAGTTCCCAATTTGAATCTGAGCAGACCAAATAATGGTGATTTTTCATTTAAAGTAGCAGCAATTCCTCTTAAGTCATAAATTTCTGCTCCAGCATCTCTTGCATCTTTCATCATTTGCCATTGAATGGCATTACTTGGTCGAAGTTCTCTTCCTGCAGTTGAAGATGCACCGTAGGAATACCAAACATGTTTGCCAACTTTTACCCACAGACAAGCTGCATGAAAAGTTTCTTCTTGTTTAGCTAAATAAAGACGCATTTGGGCAAGATGAGAAGAATTTTCATTCAAAGATCGCCACATTTGTTGAAAATAATTTAATCCTCGTGGATAAAACTTATCTCTTTTGGCAGTTTCTAAATAAAGTTTATGAAAAATATTTAAATCAGTAAAATCTCCTTGAATTACTACAACATTATTTTTTTCTGCTTTTTTAATATTTCTTCGCCACTCTTGTGAAAAAGAGGAAAGTAGCTCTTCATCACTTTTTCCTCCCACTTCAAGGGCAAAAACATATCTTGGTTGAACATCACCAAATCCTTCATCATTAGTTTCAATTTGAATTCCACCTAAATTCTTTAATTTAGTAGCAATTTCAATTCCATAATTATTTATTCGATCTGCTTGAATATCTCTAAATTTTGTGTAGATGTTATCTGTGATTGCGTTTTTAACAGTTTTGGCATACCAAGTTTTAACATTGACTTGTGGTCCTAGTTTTAAATTAAATGCATTATTTTTTTTAGCGAAATCTTTTAAAGGTGTTAACCAATCGATTACATTTTTTGCATAATCTGGACTTAAAACTGGACCTTCGGGTAAGTAATAAAGAGACCATTTTGTTTTGGGAATATTTCTAATTAAAACTAATCCTGCTATAACTAATTTTTGATTGTCAAACCAACCTAAAAGTTTTGACTGCCAACCACTTTTGACCTCTGCCCATGCAGGAAGTTGTAAAAATGAAAAAGTTTGGTGTTCCTTTAAAAACTCTTCATATTCAGTTCTATCAATTTCTTTCAAAAATAATGACATTTTAGGAAACCATTTTCTTTAAAAAGGAAATATCATCTTTTATACCTGGTTCAGCAGTTTCAATTATCGCATCACATTTTGCTTCTTTTACAACTTTGGCTATTAAATTTTTATCTAAAAGTGATTCAGCAAAATTACTATGGCGATCTCTTGCTGATCCAAATTCATCTCTTGAGCCATTTGCGTGAATTAAATCAATTCTTTTTGTTATTTTTTTTATATCTCTGACTAAAGATTCAAGCTCAAGACCTGCAGCATAAGCATGACAAGTGTCTAAACAAAAACCAATATCAGTGTGGCCAACCATTTTCCAAAGATTTTCTATATTTTCTAAACTTCTAGCCATTGCATGGTTTCCTCCAGCGGTGTTTTCAATTAAAACTGGAACATGCATTTCTGTTTGTTCGGCTGCTTTTCGCCAATTATCAAAACCACTTTTTGGATCATCATCTTTAGTGACATGACCGGCATGAACAATCACACCTTTAGCATTAATTTCTTTTGCTAAGTCAACTGTTTGTTGTAAAAGTTTTCTGCTTGGAATACGGATTCGATTATTAGTACTTGCCACATTAATTACATAGGCTGCGTGAATATAGACAGCTAATTTTTTTTCTTTTATTAAACTTGCTAATTCTTTACTTCCCCCAGCAAATTCCACATCAGGTTTTTTCCAACCTTGGGGATCTCCTGCTTGAATTTGAAAACATTGAGCCCCCAGTTTTAATGCAAGATCAACTGGTTTTTCTTCCAACCCAAATGCTGCCCCGATTAATTGACTCATTTGCTTCTAAGGCTAATGACCTCAACAAAGTGGTGCTGTTGCCTCACGGGTAATCTTTTATCCTGCAAAGAAAATCGGCTTAAATTTAAAGTTGGTTTTTTAAAAAGAAATGCCTCCTGTCGAAGCAAATGGCTTTGACCGAATTAGTCCAGAGGGGGAAGGCAAAAGTATGCGTAAGTATGAGGTCATGGTCATTCTTGATCCTGATTTAGAAGAAAAAACAGTTAACCCAAGTTTGGAAACTTTTCTAAACGTTGTGCGCCAAGATGGTGGCAAAGTAGACAAAGTTGATATTTGGGGACGTCGCCGTTTGGCATATGAAATCAATAAGAAACATGAAGGAATTTATGCAGTTTTAACTGTAACTTCTTCAGCATTTGCAGTTTCTGAACTTGATCGTCAATTAAATCTAAATGAATCAGTGATGCGAACAAAAGTTATGCGTCCAGAAGCAAGATCGGCTAAATAAATGGCACAAGGCGATATCAACGTAACCATTGTGGGCAATTTAGTTAGAGATCC
>CAXBQJ010000059.1:0-6748 GCA_963977775.1 uncultured bacterium | reverse complement strand
GCCATTGACTTAAATTTCTGAAAAATAATTCTCCCCGAGTTCTATTTGGATCTCCCCCTTGTAATCCTGTTGACCAGCCGAGTGTGGAAGGAGTTGTCCAAAATTCAATAAAAGCGAAAATTCCAACAATTAAAGGAAGCAAATATTTTATATTTAAAGTAAAAATATTTCTTATGGGAGCATGAATAAATAAAATAATTAAAGTAACAAGCAATAAATATGGACTTGCTTCTGAGCGAGAATTTATTGCCATTAATCCTGTTATAAAAGTTAAAATTGCTTGAATAACAATATGTTTTTTATCTTTTAAAGTTAAAAAAGATAATAGAGCTGCCCAATAAATTCCTAAACCAATAATTGACCAACTACTTGGATTTGTAGAAGGAATAGTAAAAGCTGCTAATGGAGTAATAAGTGCGATCCAAGAAGTTAATAAAGCAAATCTAATATTTCTGGTTGTGAATATAGAAGTGAGAGCTAATAAAATAACAGCAAGAATCGAATTAAAAATTCTCATTAAAATAGCAGAATTTAAAGTATTTTCACCAATTAAAAGATTCATTGTCCAATAGAAACCATTTGGAAATCTCCCAGTTTCATTTGTTCTTGATCCTCTTAATTCTTTTCCATTCCAATTCACTTGAGAATATTGACAAGCTGCACTGATTTCTGATTTAAAAGCAAAACAAATTGCTGAAGGCGATAAAGGATCAGGTGTTTTTCCATAACCATCTCCTGCAAATTCAGGATCACATTTTCCTTCAACTTTTCCATGTGAACACCAAATAGCTGGAAGATGAAAATCGTCATCTGGTGCAGAGCCAGGTGGCGATGCATATGCCCAAATGGAAAGAGATATTAGGAATGAAATAGATGCGATTAATGTGCCAATAGTCTTACGCAAATTAAAACTACTCTCCTTAACCAATAAATATTTACTCACTTGAGATTAGTGCAACACCCAACGCCTAATCTTTACTTATGACTGAACCTCGCCTGCGTGCCGATTTAGAAAGCATGCCTGCCTATAAAGCAGGGGCAACACCAAAAGCAAAGCCTGGTGTTTCAACGTTCAAAATTTCTGCTAATGAAAATCCTTATGCACCAATTCCTGCGATTGTGGAAGCAATTAATAAAGCAGCGCAAAGTGTGCAACGCTATCCAGATCCTGCATCTCTTCGTTTAAAAACAAAATTAGCAAATAAATACAAAGTAGGAATTGAAAATATTCAATTAGGTACAGGCTCAGTTGCTGTCTTAACACAATTAGTTCAAGCTTCTTCAACAGTTGGCAACGAAGTTATTTTTGCCTGGCGATCATTCGAGGCATATCCAATAATTACCAAAATAGCTGGTGCTAAACCTGTCATGATTCCATTAAAAGAAAACTTTGAACATGATTTAGATGCTATGGCAAAAGCAGTTAATGAAAAAACAAGTTGCATTCTTTTATGCAGTCCCAACAATCCGACTGGTCCAGCTATAAAAAGAAAAGATTTTATTAACTTTATTGAAAAAATTCCTAAAACAGTTTTAGTTGTGTTAGATGAGGCTTACACAGAATTTGTTCGAGATAGTGAAATTGTTGAAGGAATGAAAGATGCTTGGGGCAAACCTAATGTAGCGATTTTGAGAACTTTTTCTAAAGCTTATGGAATGGCAGGTTTAAGAGTTGGTTTTTGCATTGCTCAACCAAGAGTTATTGAAGCATTAAATAAAGTAGCCCTAACTTTTGGTGTCACAAATTTAGCCGAAGAAGCAGGTCTTGCTGCATTAGATCATGAAGAAGAATTATTAAAAAGAATAGATTTTTTAGTTCAAGAAAAAAACAGAGTTGTAAGGGAATTAACTACAAAAGGAATAAAAATTCCTCAAGCAGATGGAAACTTTATTTGGTTAGATTTAAAAGAAAAGTCTTTAGAATTTGCAAAAGAGTGTGATGCGCAGGGTTTAAGTGTAAGAGTTTTTGCAGGTGATGGGGTAAGAGTGACAATTGCAGAAGAGGAAGCAAATAACCGATTTATTGATATAACTCTTAAGTTTCTGGCTTAATTAATTCTTTTTTAGTTTCACCCAATACCACCAAAGCAATTCCTAAAACTACAACAATTCCGCCAATAAGAATTGTTAAAGTAATTAATTCATTTCTTAATAAATTACCGAGTAAAACAGCAACAACAGGATTTACAAAAGCATATGTTGCGACAAGTGATATTGGCGCATTATCTAATAAAAATGCATAAGCACTGTAGGCAATTGCACCCATCACTGAAATATAAATAAATGCAACCCAGGTTTCTAATTTATGAGGTTGAAAAAAAACTAAAGTATTTTCACCTCGAATAATTCCCACTAAAACCGCACACACTCCACCAAACATTGTTTGCCAAGCAGCAGTTGTTAAAGCTGATTTTGGTAATTCGATTTTTTGGGCCCAAAAAGATCCAGTAGCCCAAATGATTGTGGAAGCGATAGGAATCAAGGTGTACCAACCTTGACCAGCACTTGGTCTAACCAATATTGCTACACCAATAATTCCGATTGATATTCCTAAAACTGTTTTCCAACTTGGTCTATCGCCAAATAAAAAGCGAAGGATAGCCACACAAACTGGTGTCATCGCAACCAAAAGAGCAATCAAGCCACTGCCAATGTATTGGGCAGCAACAGCAATTAATGGTGTAGCAAGTCCAATTAAAATAAAGCCAATAAACATCGCATTTCTGATTTGTTTTTTATTAACAAATAATTCTTTTGGCCCTTTAAAAATCAAAATAATTAAAGAAATAAGAATTCCTGCTGTAATAAATCTAAAACCCGATCCTGTGTGTGGTGGAATTTCTTCCACCATGAATGCAATTCCCACATAGGTGGATGCCCAAACAAAATAGATGATTGCTAATGAAACCGTAATGGAAAAAGCACTGGCATTTGAATGAGGCAGTACCAGTTTACTTTTCACAAGTATTAAGCCTACGCAAAAATAGTGCTAGATTTCTTCAAATGGGTAATGTTTTAGTTTCATTGTTTCAAGTAAATAGTGACGATACAGAATTGCCTGAAAATAGATATGAAAGAGTTTTATCGGAAGTAGTAGAACTTGCCCAAGGAACACATCATTCTTTAGCTGATAAAAAGCCAGATTTAATTTTGCTTCCAGAACTTTGGCTTTCTGGTGCTTTCAATATTGATAAAGCAATTTCTTTAGCTACAGCTTTTCCAGGAAAAATCTCAGAGGATTTTTGTGAAATTGCTTCAATTCATAATGTGTGGATTCATGCAGGATCTTTTATCGAAAAACAAGATAATGCTTTTTTTAATACTTCATTAATTATTAATTCCCAAGGAGAAATTGCTGCTACCTATAAGAAAATTCATCTTTTTGGTTTTCAAGAGGGTGAATCAAAATATTTAACAAGAGGAGATGATTTAGTTTGTATTGCGACACCTCTTGGTATGACAGCAATCACTACTTGCTACGACTTAAGATTTCCTGAATTATTTAGAAAATTATTGGATAAAGGTGCGACAAGTATTTTGATGAGTTCTGGTTGGCCAGAAGAAAGAATTGAGCACTGGAATAGTTTGAGCAAAGCAAGGGCAATTGAAAATCAAACATTTTTTATTGGTTGCAATGGAGTTGGAATTAGTAATAAAACAAAACTTGGAGGAAACAGTTTAGTAATAGATCCATGGGGAAATTTATTAAACAAACAAACAAACACAGAAAATATTTTTAATATTGAAATTGATTTACAGCAAGTAAATACTGTAAGAGAAAAACTTCCTGTATTAGCAGATCGAATTATTAAATAATTTATTCGGGTAAATCTAGGGTGTAATGCACACCCTTAAATTGAGATCTAAATTCAGTAACTTCTTTAGAAGTTTTTTCTAAATCATCGAGTGTTAAAGCTCTATAAATAAAATCTGCAATTTGTGACATGTCTTTTTCTTTCATCCCAATTCTTACTAATTCAGGAGTTCCTATTCTTAATCCGTTTAAATCATGAGACAGCATTTGTCCAGGAAGGCCAATGCCACAAGCCAAAATATTGGCTTTTCTAAGTTTTTTTGCAGCAGTTTGTCCTCCCCCAAATTTATTGGCAAGAACTGCAAATTGATGTGATTTAGTGAAACCTTGATTTTTAGCGAAAAGTTCAATTCCTAATTGATCTAAATTTTGTGCTAACTCTTTTGCACACGAAGCCATTTTTTGTGCATAGTTTTTTCCTACAGATTTCCAATCCTGCAAAGTAATAGCTAGTGCTGCAGTTTTTGCTGCATCAAAGTTGGCTGTTAAACCAGGGTAGGCAATTTCATCTAATTTTTGGGCAATTTCTTTGTTATTTGTAACAATTAATCCTCCAGCAGGACCACCAAGACTTTTATAAGTACTAAATGTCATTAAGTCTGCGCCTTCTTTTAAAGGTTGAGGCCAAACTTTTCCAGCAATCATGCCGCATAAATGGGCAGCATCAAATAAAACTTTTGCGCCCACAAGATTTGCAATCTCTTTAATTTCTTTTATGGGATGAAAAAATAAATTTAAGCTTCCTCCTATAGTTATTAACTTGGGTTTAACTTCAAGAGCTAATTGTTTTAACTTTTCGATATCAACTGTGTAGCCATCTGCATTAACAGGTGCTGGAATTGTTTTTAATTTATATAAACCTGCTGCACCTTGTAAATGATGTGTGATATGGCCACCAATAGTTGAAGGTGGTGCAATGATTACATCATGTGGCTGGCAAGTTGACATGAATGCATAAAGATTTGCTAAAGATCCTGATGCAACTCTAAATTCGGCATATTCAGATTCAAAAACTTCACAAGCAAGTGCTGTGGTAATAATTTCAATTTGTTCTATTGCTTCTAAACCTGTTTCATATTTATCTCCAGGATGACCTAAAGATGGTCGAGAACTCATTCCTTTTGAAAGTAATTTTTCTGCTCTTGGATTTAAAACATTTGTGGCGGGATTAACATTTATGCATTGTTGATCATTTATGTAATAACTTTCATCAACAAGTTTTTCTATTTCTTTTTGAACATCATTTTCGTTCAAATTCACATAATCAGAATTAATTTTTTGAATTAAACTTTTACTAGCTGGACTCATCCAGTCTGGAATAACACCTGGCATAGAACCAACAATTTACGCTAGGCAAAGTAGTGAAGTCTAATTCTTTAAAACCTTGACTCAACTAGTAGGCTCAATCCCATGCTTCTTTCCGATAAAGACATCAAACTTGAAATTGAAAAAGGCCGAGTAGTACTAGAGCCTTATGACCCAAACATGATTCAGCCTTCTTCTGTGGATGTAAGACTTGACCGCATTTTTAGAACTTTTGAAAACCATAAATATGCCCATATTGATCCATCTGAGAATCAGCCTGAATTGACTCGTGAAGTTGCAACTGTGGGGGCAGAACCTTTCATTCTTCACCCAGGAGAGTTTGTTTTGGGAAGCACTTATGAAGTAATCACTTTGCCTGATGACATTGCAGGAAGACTTGAGGGAAAATCATCTCTTGGCAGATTAGGTTTGTTGACTCATTCCACCGCAGGTTTTATTGATCCAGGATTTTCTGGGCACGTCACTTTGGAGTTAAGCAATGTGGCAACACTGCCTATAAAGCTTTGGCCAGGAATGAAGATTGGCCAATTGTGCCTATTTAGACTTTCTTCTCCAGCCGAGCATCCTTATGGTTCAGCAATTTATGGATCCAGGTATCAAGGTCAACGTGGCCCAACACCTTCCAAAGCACATTTGAATTTTCATAAGACAGATATCTAAAAATATCCCTGTTCTTGAGTGAGATAGACTCAAGAGTATTGAGTCGACAAGGCTAAAAAAAGTTGCATGTTGAGTTTGCATGCGTCAATATAGATAACAACTAAGCCCAAAAGCGGCTATTTGAAGTAAGAAGGAGAAATAAATATGGCACGTGCGGTCGGTATTGACCTTGGAACCACTAACTCAGTGGTCACGGTCCTAGAAGGCGGAGACCCAACAGTTATTGCTAACGCTGAAGGATCTCGCACCACCCCATCAGTTGTAGCTTTTGCCAAAAATGGCGAAGTCCTAGTTGGAGAAGTAGCAAAACGTCAAGCTGTAACAAACCCAGATAGAACTATTCGATCTGCTGACTTAGGCTTGAGTTGGAACATCCTCGACTTTGGTGCAAGTTATTTTAGCGCTCGCCAAGAAGGTGATCGTATGTTGATCGCGCTTGAAAAAAGACGTAAAGCGATGCATAACCTTGTTCAAGATATTCGTACCGCATACTTACGTGCCTATGCAGCTCAACTCTTAGAGGCTGAAGTCAACACCACCATCAAAATGAGTGAAGAAGCATTAAAACATGCAAAACAAGCAGAGCTTGAAAAGCTTAGGAGTCCGGCTGATATTCTTAAGACCGAAAAAACTATCCTCGATAACTTAAGAATCTTAGAATCTGTGAATCAAGAGCTTTCCACTGCGCGTCACGAACTCAACGCGTATATGAACGCGCCTCAAGGAAGTAATTACACACTTGCAAGCCCAGATAAAAATCTGCTTTCACCAAAACAACTCGCACTTCCTATGGACAGTATGGAAGACTTGGCTATTCTTAACAATGCAGATTTTAGAGAACAACTTTATACCGCGCGCATTGCCAAGGATGAAGTTAAAAAGAATATGCTAAAACTCTTTCCGGGTATCTCCTTTAATTATAGTGGGCACGAAAATTCAAATAGCTTT
>CAXBQJ010000058.1:0-6750 GCA_963977775.1 uncultured bacterium | reverse complement strand
TTGATTCCAACAAATTAAGAACACAAGCTGGAAGATGCATGGATTGTGGTATTCCGTTTTGCCATAACGGTTGTCCATTAGGAAACTTAATTCCAGAATGGAATGATTTAGTTTTTAGAGATAACTGGCGAGAGGCCTCCGAAAGATTACATGCAACAAATAATTTTCCAGAATTTACCGGAAGACTTTGTCCTGCTCCTTGCGAAGCAGCTTGTGTAGTAGCAATTAATCAAGATGCTGTAACAATAAAACAAGTTGAAGTAGAAATTGCAGATCGAGCATTTGCCCAAGGATTAATAACACCTCAGTCACCTGCGCGATTAAGTGGGAAAACTGTTGCCGTGATTGGATCTGGTCCTGCAGGATTGGCAGCAGCGCAACAATTAGCAAGAGCTGGTCACACTGTGGCAATTTATGAAAGAGCAGACAAATTAGGGGGATTACTTAGATATGGAATCCCGGAATTCAAGATGGAAAAAATTCATATCGATCGAAGATTAGAACAACTAGAGGCAGAGGGAATTAAATTTAGGACAGGTATAGAAATTGGAATTGATATAGATGCAAAAGAATTAAAGAAAAAATATGATGCCGTAGTTTTGGCGGTTGGTGCAACAGCTTGGAGAGATTTAGCAATTCCAGGAAGAGAACTTTCCGGAATTTATCAAGCCATGGAATATTTACCACCAGCAAATAAAGTTGCTCTTGGAGAAATGACTTCTTCACCAATTGATGCCAAGGGAAAAAACGTTGTAATTATTGGAGGAGGCGATACTGGAGCAGATTGTTTAGGAACTGCACATCGTCAAGGGGCAAATTCTGTTACTCAACTTGAAATTATGCCCACACCACCGAATGCAAGAAATGAACAACAACCTTGGCCAACTTATCCAATGATTTATCGAGTTACAAGTGCACATGAAGAAGGTGGAGAAAGACTTTATAGTGTTAATACTCAAAAATTTATTGGAGAAAATTCTCAAGTAACAGGTCTGGAATTAATTGAAGTTGAACTTACAAATGGAAAATTTGAACAAATTAAAGGTTCAGAAAAAATAATTCCTGCAGATTTAGTTTTATTAGCCTTAGGTTTTGTTGGGCCAGAAAAAGCTCCATTTATTGATCAATTAAATCTTGAATTAGATGCTCGAGGAAATATTGCAAGAAATAGTGAATTTCAAACAAATATTGAGGGAATTTTTGTGTGCGGAGATGCGGGCAGAGGTCAATCTTTAATTGTTTGGGCGATTGCGGAAGGAAGATCAGCTGCTGCAAATGTTGATAAATATTTAATTGGAGAAACAAATTTACCTTCTCCAGTTGAACCAACATCAAGACCGCTAATGGTTTAAAAGTAAAGATCTAATAGAATTGAAAATATGAGAAGAGCCAAGATAGTAGCAACACTTGGACCATCGACAGATAATATTGAAACTGTTCAAAAACTTATTTCATCTGGAATGAATGTGGCTAGATTGAACATGTCACATGGTGAACATACAGACCATAAAAGAAGACTTGAAATAGTCAGAGATGCTTCAAAAAAAATAAGAAAAGAAGTCGCTGTTTTAGCCGATTTACAAGGCCCAAAAATAAGAGTTGGCACTTTTAGTAATGGCCCAGTGTCATTGGTTAATGGGCAAAAATTCATTATTACAACACAAGATTGTTCAGGTGATAAAGAAAGAGTTTCCACAACCTATAAAGGTATTTGTGCAGATGTAAAAAAAGGTGATCCACTATTAATCGATGACGGAAAAATTCGCTTAGAAGTAATAGAAGTTAATGGAAATGATGTAATTACCAAGGTTTTAGAAGGTGGAACCATTTCTAATAACAAAGGAATAAATCTTCCCGGTGTAGCAGTAAATGTTCCTGCCCTTTCAGAAAAAGATGAAAAAGACCTAATTTGGGCTTTAGAAAATAATTGTGACCTCATTGCACTTTCATTTGTAAGAAGTGGCAAAGATATTGAGGGAGTTCATAAGATTATGGATCAACTCGGAAAAAGAATTCCGGTGGTTGCAAAGATTGAAAAACCTCAAGCTGTTAAAAATTTAGTTGAAATTTTGCAAAATTTTGACGCAATCATGATCGCCCGTGGAGATCTTGGTGTGGAACTTGCATTAGAAGAAGTTCCCTTAGTCCAAAAAAGTGCTATTCAATTAGCAAGACAAGTTGGTAAACCTGTAATTGTTGCAACTCAAATGTTGGAATCAATGATTTCAGCTTCTAGGCCTACTAGAGCAGAAGCAAGTGATGTTGCAAATGCTGTATTAGATGGTGCAGATGCATTGATGTTAAGTGGTGAAACAAGTGTGGGAGATAACCCTCAAATGGTTGTTGAAACCATGGCAAAAATTATTGAACATGTTGAAGAAGAAGCACTTGATCAATTACCAAGATTGGAAATTGAATCACAAGGAAGCACAGGAAGAGCATTAACTACTGCTGCTGTTGCTGTTGGAAAATCAATTGATGCCAAATATTTAGTTGCATTCACAGAAACTGGAAGAAGTGTTCGATTAATGGCAAGGCATCGGTCTGCAACACCAATTTTGGCTTTTACTACTGAAGAATCTGTTCAAAGACAGCTTTCTTTGATTTGGGGATGTCAAATATTTTTAGCAGACACTGTGAAACACACAGATGAAATGGTTTCCCAAGTAGATCGTTATTTAACTGAAAACAAGTTAGCAAAATATGGAGAATTAGTTGTGGTTGTGGCTGGAGTGCCACCTGGAGTTCCAGGTACGACAAATGGCATGAGAGTTCACAAAGTTGGAACTGGTGCAGATGAAAGTTAAGACAATCTGCTAATCTAACTTTTTAGCAAGACATCCTTTAAGACCGTCCCGTGAGGCGGAGAAGGAGGTCGATAAGCACAATGAGTGCTGATCGTAACTTCGAACGTGTCGTTCTTGAATCATCAGATATTTCCAGAGCTTTAACTCGCATTGCTCATGAAATTTTAGAAAATAACAAAGGCTCAAAAAATATTGTTCTATTAGGGATTCCCTCAAGAGGAGTACCTTTAGCAAATCGAATTGCTACAAAAATTAATGAATTTGAAAAAACAGATGTTCCAGTTGGTTCATTAGACATCACTATGTACAGAGATGATTTGCGACTCAGACCTCCAAGAGCTCTTGCTCACACAAAAATCCCTGAAGGTGGAATTGACCAAAAAGTAGTAATACTAATTGATGATGTGCTCTACTCAGGGCGCACAATCAGAGCCGCACTTGATGCATTAAATGACATCGGCAGACCAAGTATGGTTCAGGTTGCTGTGTTAATAGATCGCGGACATAGAGAATTACCAATCAGGGCTGATTATGTTGGAAAAAATATTCCAACATCACTAAATGAACAAGTTCAAGTTTTCTTAGCAGATCTAGATCAGGCAGAAGAAAAAGTAATAATTAGTCAAGGTGAAGTTAAATGATTAAACATTTAATTTCAGCTCAAGATTTAAGTAAGGACGATGCAGTATTAGTTCTTGATACAGCAAAAGAACTTTCTCAAATTTCGGATAGACCAGTAAAGAAATTACCTACCTTAAGAGGTAGAACTGTTGTTAATTTGTTTTTTGAAGATTCAACTCGCACAAGGATTTCCTTTGAGGCAGCGGCAAAAAGATTAAGTGCTGACGTGATCAATTTCAGCGCTAAGGGTTCTAGTGTTTCAAAAGGTGAAAGCCTAAAAGATACAGCGCAAACATTGCAATCAATGGGTGCTGATGCTGTTGTTATCAGACATCCAGCATCTGGTGCACCAAATTTGCTGGCTTCAAGAAACTGGATTGATGCTGTAGTTATAAATGCTGGAGATGGAACTCATGAACATCCAACACAAGCATTACTTGATGCATACACAATCAGAAAACATTTAAGAAATAATGAAGGCGATCTTGCAGGTTTAAGAGTAGCTATCGTTGGCGATATTTTGCACAGCCGAGTTGCTAGAAGTAATGCAATTTTATTAAAAACTTTAGGAGCAACTCCAATAATGGTTGCACCACCGACACTTTTACCAAAAGGAATTGAATCTTGGCAAGGAGAATATTCATACGATCTAGATGAAGTTTTGCCGAAAGTAGATGCGGTAATGATGTTAAGAGTGCAGCAGGAAAGAATGAATGCTGCATATTTTCCAACTGCGAGAGAATATTCTAGAAATTTTGGTTTAAATCTTTCAAGATTAAAAAGCATGCAATCACATTCGATAGTGATGCATCCAGGACCTATGAATCGAGGCATGGAAATAACTGCTGAAGTTGCAGATAGTAAAAATTCAGTGGTTATTGAACAAGTAGCAAATGGCGTCAGCGTAAGAATGGCGGTTCTTTACTTACTTCTTGGCGGACAACCTGGAGAAAGTGAAAATTAATGAAAATTTTACTTAAAAATATCAGTATAAAAGGTGAAAATTTAGCTGATGTTCTAATTGATAATGAAAAAATATTTAAAATTGCAAAACCTAATTCAATTATTGATTCACAAGCTGAAAATATTGACTGCACAGGAAAAATTCTTCTACCAGGATTTGTTGATTTGCACACACATTTAAGAGAACCTGGCAGAGAAGATTCCGAAACCATAGCATCAGGAAGTGCGGCTGCTGCTAAAGGTGGATTTACCGCAGTGCATGCAATGGCAAACACTCTTCCCGTTGCAGATACTGCAGGAGTTGTAGAACAAGTTTGGAATTTAGGAAAAAGTGTTGGATTAGTTGATGTTATTCCAATTGGTGCAGTGACCATCGGATTGCAAGGTGAGCAATTAGCTGAATTAGGAGCAATGGCAGATTCAAAAGCTCGCGTCAGAATTTTTAGTGATGATGGTAAGTGTGTTTTTGATCCTGTGATCATGAGGCGGGCATTGGAATATGTTAAAAGTTTTAACGGAATCATTGCCCAACATGCTCAAGAACCAAAGTTAACCATTAATTCACAAATGAATGAATCTGAACTTTCAGGCAAACTTGGATTAGTTGGATGGCCTGCGGTTGCAGAAGAAGCAATAGTTGCAAGAGATGTTTTGTTAGCAGAACATGTTCAGTCAAAATTGCATATTTGTCATGTTTCAACATCTGGAACTGTAGAAATTTTAGAGTGGGCGAAAGAAAAAGGAGTCAAAGTTACTGCTGAAGTAACTCCTCACCATTTATTTTTAGATGAAGAAGTTTGCAAATCTTATGATGCAAAATTTAAAGTTAATCCACCTCTTAGATCAAAAAATGATGTTGAAAGTTTAAGAAATGCCTTAGCTGCAGGAATTATTGATGTAGTCGCGACCGATCATGCTCCTCATCCAATAGAAGATAAAGAAGGTGAATGGAATACTGCTGCATTTGGAATGACGGGTCTTGAAACAGCACTTTCGGTTGTAGCAACTGCAATGATCGATACTAAAAAGATTACTTGGTCAGATATTGCCAGAATCATGAGTGAGAAACCAGCAGAAATTGCTCAACTAAAAGACCATGGACTTGCAATTAAAGAAGATGAAATTGCAAATCTTTGTGTCGTCGATCCAAATATTACTTGGCAAGTAGATGCAAACCAAACATACTCTTTAAGCACTAATAATCCTTTTGATAAACAAACTTTAAAAAGTAAAGTAATTCACACAATTTTAAGAGGAAAATTCACTTTAAAGAATGGCGAAATAGTTAAATGAAATTCCAACCAGCTGTATTTGTTCTAGAAGATGGAACTTTCTTTCAAGGAAGATCTTTTGGAGCAGTTGGTGAAGCATTTGGAGAAGCTGTCTTTACAACTGGAATGACTGGATACCAAGAAACATTGACAGATCCTTCTTATCATCGACAAATTGTTATTCAAACTGCACCTCATATTGGAAATACCGGCATAAATGACGAAGATGATGAATCTAAACAAATTTGGGTTTCAGGTTATGTGGTTCGAGATCCCGCAAGAATTGCATCAAATTGGAGATCCAAAAGATCACTTGATGAACAGTTAATTAAACAAAACATAGTAGGGATTGCAGGAATTGACACAAGAGCTTTAACTAGACACTTGCGCGATAAAGGCGCAATGAGATCAGGAATTTTTTCAAAAAATATTGATATCAATTTGATCAATGAATTAGTTGAAAAAGTTAAAAAGTCCCCAGAAATGAAGGGTGCAGATCTTTGTGGTCAAGTTACAACAAAAGAAAAATATGTTGTTAAAGCAAAAGGAATAAAAAAATTTCAGGTTGCAGCCATTGATTTAGGAATGAAAAATGGAATTCTCAATCGACTAACCCAAAGAGGAATCGAATTAGTGGTTTTACCTTCTAATAGTTCAATTGATCAAGTGTTAGAACATGGCATCGATGGAGTTTTCTTAAGTAATGGACCAGGTGATCCAGCAACCGCTACAAGCTCAATTCAAATGACTCAGGAAATTTTACGACAAAATAGACCACTTTTTGGAATTTGTTTTGGCAATCAAATTTTAGGTAGAGCAGTTGGATTTGAAACTTATAAATTAACTTTCGGTCATCGTGGAATTAATCAACCAGTGAAAGATTTGCGTACCGGAAAAGTTGAAATTACTGCCCACAACCATGGCTTTGCGGTGGCAGCACCAAAAAATGTTGAATTCACTACCGTTTATGGAAATGGCAAGGTTTCACACATATCGCTAAATGATGGCGTGGTTGAAGGTTTAGAAATGACCACAGTTCCAGCGTTTTCAGTTCAGTATCACCCTGAAGCCGCAGCTGGACCACACGA
>CAXBQJ010000057.1:0-6760 GCA_963977775.1 uncultured bacterium | reverse complement strand
TGTCCTACCTTTGCCATTGCACCAACCGCATGTGCAATCACGTCCCCATCCATCCTTTACCCATCCTGTCGTAGTGCAGTGCTTGCATGGCTTGGTGCTTAATACCCAGAGCTCATTGGCTTCTTGCTCTTTCTTAATTCGCGCAAGCTCGCGAGAGTCGTCAGATATAAAATTTCTATCAGCCACATCATGTGTGAAATTGACTCCATGCGTACCGCCTTTTTTAGCAATTATTTTAGTTCCATCCCAAATCCAACAATAATTTTTACAACGTGTCAAATCATCATCTTGTCCAATGGAAAAATATAAGTCAGCCCAATCTTGATGTTCTTTGTCAGATAATTTTTTGTTTACGTAGAATCTTACTGAATTTGGATTTTTAGTATCATCTTGTAGATAACCGCCTGGAAGTTTAGCGGAACCTTTCGTATCTATGTATGCATAATCACCAAATAATGATTTGTCTCTTTTACTTGCAGTGAACAATTCACTATCGGAAAGACTTTTGTAATTTTTAATCATAATAGAAGCATTTTATTTATTTAAAGTAATTTTACTTGTGGCAATTGTCTATGCATAGCAAAATAGAACTAATTATTTTTATAGATGTAACGCAAATTAATACCCCTTTTTTAGGGGCCTCACAGTTAAGGATTTTCGTAAGACCCGCGCTTGCCAATTGCTTTTGCGAATTGACCTGGTCTACACCCGGAGCACCCCACCGCGGTGGAGGGTTGCCGTTCAGCTAGCCGGGGCTTAATACTGAAACTCTTGACCTACTACGAGATTACTAAACCCACCCTTACTCTTCAAGTCCAGGGGTTAGTGATTTTGGTAAAAGCATCTTTAAATTGTGATGCGGGAAGTCCGCTTCTAATAGATGATTTCAAAAGATTTGCTAAGCGAAAAGTCGGATCAATCTTCAAGGCAAGATGCAATGCATTGTTTGCATTTTTATTATCGCCTGCTTGCCAGAGCAATGCCGCGATGCAAGAAGTTATCGAAACTTTATTCGCTTGTGGACTTTTAGAAGCCACATTTACCCAAATTCTAGCGATTTCCTTCAAATATTCATTTGGATTTTTTCTAATTTGACTCACCCCTATGTGATGACAAAGTAAAGCGTCTCTTATTGGAATATCAGTCAAACCAAACAAAAGTCTTGCTTCATTTTGGGAGATTTGTTTAGTAAACGCATTTCGAGCTGAAAGGTGCTTAAATTGCAATTTTTGCCACTTTGCTAATTCATTCTTGGCTTCTGCTTTAGACCTTGCCCTGCTTAATCGACTGATTTTTTCAATTACAGATTCTTCACCTGAAGAATCTGGCAAAAATTCAAATTCCTCATCGAATTGCTGGCTTGATTCTGGCTCAATTATTTTGCCTTCTTTTGGGCAACATTTTTCATCTGTACACATAAAAGATGCCCATCTATTATCTTGCACCCAAAGAAAATCTCTAATATAAAAATCATTTTCAAATTCCGCAAATAAAGCTTTATATAGATCAAAATAATTATTTCGATCATTTGTACAAAAAATAGTCAAAACTAGACCATCTTTAGCTAAATTCCCTATTAAACTCCGTAATTCTAAATAATAGGAATTTGGAGTTTTTAGGAAATCAACTATGTCTAAAGCAACTGTAATTTCGACCTTATTTGTATTTTGTGATAATCCAACTGCGACGAGTTTATTTATTGGATTATAGCCAAGTAAAATTGGAATATTTCTTAATAATTCTTCAGGACCATCAATAGTCAAATTTTTATTCATAAATCAATTTTCATTTATTTAAGTCTTAAGTGATTTTAAAAATAAAAAACTTGGGTATAACTAACCCCTGGGGATAAATATCACCCAGGGGTTAGTTGGCTTGCAGAGTTACTTCATTATCGGGAGGGATTATGCGAGTATCTCTACAGATTTAATAACTGCAGTCCAATTACCACTTGGTGCAATCACAGTTACACGGTCACCTTTTTTGTTTCCAAAAAGAGCTTGACCTAGAGGGGAATAAACTGAAATTCTTTCATCATCCAAGTGGGCCTCTATAGGATGCACAACTCGAACTTTAAATTTCTCTTTTTCTGTTTGAACTTTGACAACAGAACCTAGCCGAACAGATTTGTCATCGATTAACAAATCAGGTTTTCCTGATTCTGATACAAATGACTCCAATTGATTTGCTTCTTCTGTCAAACGAGTAAATTCAGCAACATCTCTCTCGTCACGATCAACTGCAGTAATCAATGGTGCTAATGCTGGTAAAAGAACTTTTCTTATGTGATCAACTTGTTTTAAAAGTTCTACACGACCTAATTCAGTAAGAACTATTGGAATTCCGTTTTTCTTTTTTGAGATTGTAGACATGAATGACTCCCGGGTTAAAAAGTGAACAACTTTTATTCACTTATTTCCCGAGGTCTCTCCCAGCCAAGTAATTAGCCTGGTGCTACGCCGGAAACCAAATTTCGGTTTCGTGTTGACGACGTTTGCGTTCTTAGGGGTACTCCCCTCGTAACTCATAACTATATGCGGGGATAAAAACAATGCAAGTCGAAGAGTCTCAAAGTTTGCTGAGAATTTACTTAATCTTTCTCACAACCTTGAGGTTGATCGGCTCAATTGCCAATAAATAAAGCTTCCTAGCCCAATTAATACTTGGGGAATGTAATAGAAAATTCGCCATAAAAATACTGCTACAACAGCAGTTGCGTTGTTGGCTCCATAAAGAGTCAACATAGAAATCATGATTACATCCGTTGTGCCAACACCGCCAGGAGTAAATGGAATATTTGTGCCAAATCTGCCAAAGCAAAAAATTGCAAAGAGTAAAAGTGGCGATAAATTTAAACTTAGAGCTTCACAACTTACCCAAAATATTAAAAACATCGATAGTTGAACTAAAAAGTTTGTGATTGTTATGCTGAACCATTTTTTTCTTACCATAAATTTCGTAGTATCTCTAAAATTAACCAAGCTTTTAGCCAAGTCAATCTTTTTAGCTTTAAAAATTTTCAATATTGGATTAATCAATTTATTTAATAAATTTCCTACAAATGTTGCAGTATCTTTTGATTTAAACACAAAATAAATAAGTGAAATAGATAAAACAATGGCTAAAACGCCTAGAAATGCAGATTTTATTAAATTAATTCCTGGATCACCGACAAAAACGAGACAAATTAATCCTATTAATGGCATTAAAAAAGATATCAACCCATTCCAAACACTTGAAATTGCAATGGTTGTGGAAATAGCTTGATTTGAGATTTGGAACGATTTAAACATTGAATATTGAACTGCTAACCCTAATGTTCCACCTGCTGGAAGACAATTACTAATCGCAAAAGAGGTATTTCTAATTTGAAACGCTTGAAAATATGTCAATTTGCTGGTTGTAACTAAATACGGATATTGAAATAACCAAATATTAAAAATTGCACTTAAGGCTAATAGGGATACATTAATTAAAGAAATGGAAGCTAAATTCAACAGTAAATCAGAAGTATTTAGATCCTTAAATATCCATTTTAAGATGAAAATAAGTAAGGTTATCGCAAGAAAAAAAGAAAACAAGTTTGAAAAAATTTTCTTTTTATTCATCAAATTTTGAACTAGTGAGCAAATAACCTAGGTTAGAGGGTACAAAAGCATGTATATAAGTTCCATTTTCTAAATGATTTAATTCAATAATTTTTCCCTCATCATGTATTCGAGCCAACAAATCTCCTCTTGAATAAGGTATGGTCAATTGAATTTCTTGACTAGGATCAGGTAATTCATTATCTAATGTGACTAATAACTCTTCAATTCCAATATTTTGATTTGCTGAAATAAAAATTGCTTCTGGAAAAATTCTTTTTAGTTCCATAATTTTTGAGTCATCAATCGTGTCAACTTTATTTATGACTATTAATTCTTTTATAAAATCTGCTCCAATTTCAACAAAAACTTCCCTTACGGATTTATATTGCTCGGAAGGATCAAGATCACTTCCATCTACAAGATGGATTATTAAATCCGAGCTTGTTACTTCTTCTAAAGTAGATTTGAATGCTTCAACTAATTGATGCGGAAGATGTCTGACAAATCCAACAGTGTCTGAAATTGT
Source organism: uncultured bacterium (assembly GCA_963977775.1). Taxonomy (GTDB): domain Bacteria; phylum Actinomycetota; class Actinomycetes; order S36-B12; family UBA5976; genus ATZT02. The sequence continues at coordinate 2,644 of CAXBQJ010000057.1, read as the reverse complement.
GACTGTTCTTCCTGAAGCAAGATTGGTTTTTCTTACAGTTGGGTCAAGGGTTGCAAAGAGTGCATCTTCAACTAAAACCCCTGCTCCAGTAATGCGATTTAACAAACTTGACTTTCCCGCATTTGTATAACCGGCTATAGCAATTGATGAAGTGTTACCTTTTCTTCTTGAATTTCTTTGTACATCTCTTGATCTTGCTAAATCTTTTAAATCTTTTCTTAATTTTGTCATTTGATGATGAATTCTTCGTCTGTCAGTTTCTAATTTAGTTTCACCAGGTCCTCTAGTTCCAATGCCAGGAGAGCCACCACTTGCAGTTTGTCTGCTTAATGTTTCTCCCCATCCGCGAAGTCTTGGCAACATATATTGCATTTGCGCAAGTGAAACTTGTATTTTCCCCTCTCTACTTTTTGCATGTTTGGCAAAAATATCAAGAATTAGCCATGTTCTATCTACAACTTTTACTTTCACGATATCTTCTAAATGAATTAATTGGGCTGGACTTAATTCACCATCGATAATTACGGTATCTGCTCCAGTATGTGCAACTATTTTTCTTAGTTCATGTGCTTTTCCTGATCCCAAATAAGTTGAAGGATCAGGATTGTCACGTCTTTGAATCACTCCTTCTAAAACTGTGGATCCCGCAGTTTCTGCAAGTCGTGCTAATTCTTGAAGTGATCTTTCTGCTAATTCCCAACTCCCACTTGTCCATACACCTGCTAAAACAACTTTTTCTAATTGAATTTTTCTATATTCGACTTCAGTAATATCTTGAAGTTCGGTCGAAAATGAAGTAACTCTTCTAAGAGCTGCTCTATCTTGTAAGTCTAAATTTCCAGCATCTAAATATTCATTCATTTATTTTTGAATACCAATTTTCATTTAAAATACCTTGCTTTTCAATTATTGCCGGTCCAGTCATGGTCATTTTTTTAGTATCAAATTTAATTACCAAAGATCCACCTAGAACATCGATTTTAAATTCAGAAATATTATTATTTGATCTTTGTCGCATCACAGTTGCAACGGCACAAGCTCCAGTTCCACAGGAAAGTGTTTCTCCACTACCTCTTTCAAAAACTCGCATTTGAACGTGATTTTCAGAAATTATTTTCACAAATTCAGTATTTACTCCTTCTGGAAACTCTTGATTTGGCTCAACTTTAGGAGAAATCTTTAAATCGCCTACTTCTGACAAATTTTCTACGAATGCAACTGCATGAGGATTTGGGGAGTCAACGCATTCTGCTAAATATGTGTGATTATTAACTGAAACTTTTACTTTGCGATTCCTCAAAGAAGCTAAATTCATCGAAACACTTATTTCGTTTTCAGATTTGAAGTTTACTTCCACGTCTCCAGATCTAGTCTCAAATGTAAATTGATTATTTGGAACTAAGTTATTTTTCTTTAAAAACAAAGCAAAAACTCGAGCGCCATTGCCACACATTTCAGCTATGCTTCCATCGGCATTTCTGTAGTCCATAAAAAATTTTTCATTTTTTTTAACAACCATTAGAAGCCCATCAGCACCAATTCCATGTTCTCTGTCACAAATTTCTTTAACTTGTTGTTGAGTTATTTTGATTGAATCATCCAAATCTTGAATTAAGACAAAATCATTTTTTGTTCCATGACCCTTAAAGTATTGAACAGAATTCGTCATGAAACCATCCTAATAATTTCCTGCTCTAGTTTTATGTCATCGGCTTGAAACCATCTAAGCAATGGGTCTCTTTTAAACCAAGATATTTGCCTTCTCGCATATTTTTTTGTTGCAGATATAGTTTGTTCTATTGCTTCTTCTATAGATATGTTTCCTTTTAGAAAATCAATTACTTGGGAATAACCAAGAGCTTTCTGAGAGGTTTTGCCAGCCGTTATCAAATCAAGAATGTCCTTAACCTCATCGACAAGACCATCTTGAAACATATTGTGAACTCTAATTGAAATTTTTTGATCTAAGATTTCTCGATCCAAATTCAATCCAATTCTGACATCGTCATAAATAGGTTTTGGATCTGGCAATTTGGCATTAAAAGGTTTGCCTGTTATTTCATTGACTTCTAGAGCACGCACTATTCTTCTTGCATTGTTGGGCAAAATATTTGAAGCAGCTTCTGGATCAACTTTTTTTAATTCTTCAAATAGTTGTTGAATTCCATAAGACTCTAGATACTCTTCATATTTAGCTCTTACTTCTAGATTTGTTCCAGGAAAATCCAAATCCTCTAAAACGGCGTTTATGTACAATCCACTTCCACCAACCAGAATTGGAGTTCTATTTTTTTCTTGAATTTCTTTAATAATCGCTCTTGCTTTTTTTTGGTAAACAGAAACACTCGCTTCTTGACTTGGATCAAGAACATCAATTAAGTGGTGTTTTATTTCATTTCTGATTTTTTCACTTATTTTTGCAGTGCCAATATCCATACCCTTATATAGCTGCATTGCATCTGCATTAATTATTTCAGCTGGAATATTTCGAGCTAATTTAACTGCTAAATCACTTTTTCCAACCGCAGTTGGTCCAACTATGGCAATTACCTTCAAATTCAATTACCGGACTAATGTTGGAATACCCAACAAAACTTCATTTGAAGATTTTTTCGAATTTTGCCAAATTTCCCCAGCGTTTGTC
>CAXBQJ010000056.1:0-6764 GCA_963977775.1 uncultured bacterium | reverse complement strand
ATTGCGGCAATTTTTTTATCTGGTTGACCCTTCACCCAAACTCCACTTCGTCCTTCAATTTGAGTAGTTTCAAGTCCAAGTTGTTTGCATACATTCATAATTAATAATTCAAGTCTTCTCACATGAGCTACCACATCAATTGGATCTTCAAGTTTCATAATTGGATAACAAACAATTTGACCTTTGCCGTGCCAAGTGATTCTTCCTCCTCGATCAATGTCGATTACGGGAGAGGAATCAAATGGTCGATCTTCTGGTTTGGTTGATCTACCTGCTGTGTAAACGCTTTTATGTTCAAGAAGTGCCACGATGTTTGGATGATTATTTTCAACAATATTTTGATGAATTTCTTTCTGCTTAATCCATGCAGATTCATAGTCGACATCTGTGCCCCAGTATTGAATTTGAAACTCAGAATTTGTCATGTCTTTATCGTAATTCTAAAGGCTGAAGGTGCGCATTTTAAGATGCTTTATAGACTATGTAAATAGAGAAATATTGAAGGGTTTATCCAATTACCCTGATTTTTTCAAGTGAAATTTTTGTATAAGGGGAATTATCTGTGAGTCCTGTGGCCAAGCACAGTCAAAAAGAAGTAAATAAAAGATTAGTTACTAAATCTAGTGAAAAAGTTAAAGGCACAAAAAAGTTTTCATTTTTAGCAATCTTGGTTGTATTTATTTGGCTAGGTATATCTGGTGTAGCAGGGCCAATATTTGGAAAATTATCTGAAGTTCAAGAAAATGATAATTCTGCTTTTCTTCCAGATTCTGCTGAATCATCTTTAGTGGGGGATGAAATTGTTAAATTTACTTCTTCAGATTCTCTTCCAGCTTTAGTAGTAATTACTGGAGATTTAAATTCTACAAATCTTAAAAAAGCGAATGATTTTGCAGCAAGTATTCCTTCAATATTAATTGAAGAAGGAGATGGGAAAAGAATAAAAGATTATCTTTCCGATAAATCTGTAATAGTTCCAATTCCTTCAGAAGATGGCAAAGCAATTTTAGTTAGTGTTGATATTTCGAATGAAAAAATCGCTAAACCTTTACCAAATGGTGAACCAGCTTTACCTGCAATTGTTCAATCTATTAGAGATCAAGGAAAAGAAATTGAACAATTACAAATTAATGTCACCGGTGCTGGTGGTATTTTGGCAGACTTTTTTGGTGCGTTTGGTGCAATTGACACCACACTTTTATTTACCACTCTAGGAGTTGTGGCTTTAATTTTAATTGTGGTTTATCGAAGTCCAATACTTTGGATTTTCCCGTTATTTTCAGCTGTAATAGCCTTAGCTGTTTCTGGCGCAATTATTTATTTTCTAGCTAAAGAAGAAATCATTACATTAAATGGTCAAGCCCAAGGAATTCTTTCTGTTCTAGTAATTGGTGCTGCCACAGATTATGGTTTGTTATTGATTGCAAGATATCGAGAAGAACTGCATTTAGCTGCTTCAAGATTTACAGCAATGAGAAAAGCATGGAAAGGCGTTTTCGAACCAATCGTTGCTTCAGGAGCAACAGTTTCTGCTGGTTTATTAGTTTTACTTCTTTCTGAATTAAATGCAAATAGATCTTTAGGACCAGTTGGAGCAATTGGTGTCGTGGCAGCAATTATTACGATGCTTACTTTGTTACCAGCATTCCTACTTATCTTTGGACGTTGGATTTTTTGGCCAAAAATTCCACATTTTGATTCTAAAGATGAAAAATTATCAGGTATTTGGGCAAAGGTTGCAGCATTTGTGGGAAGAAAACCAAAACGTGCAGGATTTATTACTGGCATAGTTTTAATTGCTTTAGCTGGATATTCTTCACAACTTGATGCAAATGGCTTATCACAAACAGAAACATTAATTGGAAATCCTGATTCTGTTGTTGGTCAAGAAGTCTTAGCGCAACATTTTCCAGCAGGTCAAGGAAATCCAACTTTCATTATTGGTCCAGCAAATAAAACAAATCAACTTTTAGATGTTGTAAAGAAAACACAAGGTGTGGATGAAGCTTTCGCAGTTCCAGAAATAGGAGCACCAGGAAGTGTCCCAAAAACAAAAATAGTTGATGGCAAGGTTCTAATTAGTGCCACATTAAAAGATGCTGCCGATTCGATCGAAGCAAAAGAAACAATCCTTGATTTAAGAGCAAATCTTGATTCAGTAAGTAAAGATGCCCTAGTTGGAGGTTTTACTGCAGTAAATGAAGATATTGCTCTTGCAAATGACCGAGATAATCGAATAATTCTTCCCACCGTTTTAGCATTAATATTTTTGATTCTTGGACTCTTGTTAAGAAGCATTGTGGCACCATTTATGTTAATTTCAACAGTTGTTTTATCTTTTGCTGCAACATTGGGTGCCTGCCAACTAGTTTTTGAATACATATTTAAATTCCCAGGTGCTGATACTTCATTTCCTCTTTTTGCTTTCGTATTTTTAGTTGCTCTGGGTATTGATTACAACATTTTCTTAATGACAAGAGTTAGAGAAGAGTCATTAAAAATGGGTACAAGAGCAGGAACTCTAAAAGCTTTAACTGTTACTGGCGGAGTAATTACTTCGGCTGGAGTTGTACTTGCAGCAACATTTGCTGTTTTGGGAGTTTTACCACTTGTGTTTCTTGCTGAGCTTGGTTTTGCTGTTGCCTTCGGTGTTTTACTAGACACAATAATTGTGAGATCTGTTTTGGTTCCTGCATTGACTTTGATGGCTGGCAAAAAGATTTGGTGGCCAAGTAAATTAGCCAAAACAGGGCATTAAGAGATTTTTCCTGGAATTAACTTAGTTTCAATAACTTGATTATTTTCTTTTTTCAACAAATATGCAGCAGGTTTTTTGTCGGTATTTTGGGAAAGATCTGAAATAACCTCTATTGCTTCTTCATTTTCAAAAACAATTCCCGCGTAGTCATCTGTTGCATAAGCTATTTCAAAAGTTCCATTTTGAATTAAGGATTGTAATAATGGACGTCTTTGTTCTTCTGAGTCGTAATGAACTCCATTTGCGTAGGGGAGTAGTCCTAAACCATTTGAAACAGGTTTAAGTTCTGGACCAAAAGAATCTGTTGTGCCACCAATAAACCAACATATTGATCCTGCACTAACTCCAGAAAGAACTGTGGCGTTATGCCAAGCTTCTTTTAAGTATTCATCTAAATTATGTAATTTCCAAATTGCTAAAAGATTTGCTACTGAACCTCCACCAACCCAAATTAAATCAGATTTCAAAACTCTATCTTTTGCATCTGCATTAGGTTGAGGAAATAAACTTAAATGTGTTACGTCAACACTTAGTTCACTCATCGCTTCATATGATCTTGCAATATATGAGTTATCGTCACCAGAAGCAGTCATAATAAAACATACTTTTGGTCGATCTTTTTTTGTTAACTCTAAAGCCTTTAAAAAAGTTGCACCAGGTTTAACAACTCCCCATCTTTTGGTAGAAATAAAACCACCTGAAGTTGCCACAATATATTTATTCATATTCCCAAACTTACCTTCACTGATATTGCAGCATTTCTTCCGCTTAAGAACGCTCCATTAATTGAAGACGTGGCACGATGATCACCTGCAATGAATAGGCTTTCATTCAATTTATTTGAATCAATTAATGAATAGGGAGGAAGCATTGCAGGTAATGCATCTTTTATTTCATATTTTTTTATTAGATTCCAATTGGTGGTTGAAACTCCAAAAAGTTTTTCTAAATGATCAAGGATTTCACTTTCACTTGCTTCTTCAAAGGGTTTAATAGCAGAAGCAGAAACTAGAACCTTTTCTTTTGGGGCATAAGATTTAGCGGCATTAGATAAAACCACAGCATTTGTAAGTGGACCCTTATTTTGTCCATCCACAAAAAGAATTGGTAAAGAATTTGCCACTGTCTCAACTTCTTTATCTGCCTCAAAATACCAAGTTGAAACTGCTCTCATAGTTTTTTGTGGAACTAGTTGCCAAATGGCAGCGGTATTTAAATCTGTAGCAACCACAATTTTTTTTGCTTCAATAACACGATCATTAACGACCAAACTATTTGTTGATATTTTTTCGACTTTAGAGTTCAGGGATATATTTTCAAAACCAATAGATTCAGCTAGTTGATTTGGAATAGCTTGCATTCCTTGGGCAGGAATACTTGGAGTTCCACGTAAAAAAGTTTTTAAAACAACATCTAAAAATTTTCGGGAAGTTTCTAAATTTGATTCTAAAAAAACTCCTTGCAAAAAAGGTCTTAATAATTTATCTAATAGTTCCTTATTAATCTTAGAGTTATTCAATGCTTCCAGAGCCGAAATATCATCAGATATAGCAATTTGAGCATCTGATTGAATTAAATATTTTAAGAAATAACTAATTAAACCAATTTTACTTCGAAAAGATCCAGGAAGTTTAAGCAAAAAATTTAATCTAAAATCTTTAGACCTAAAAGGATCAGTAATAATTTTTAATTTCTTTTCATCTCTTATGGCAACTCCAGGTGTGAAAGGCTTTAAATCAAGATTTTTGTAATCAAGAATTTTTTTACCTTCTTCATAACTTGGGTTATATAACTGAAAACCCCTATCTAGTATGAATCCATCAACAAAATCACTTCTAACTCTTCCACCAACTTGATCACTAGACTCAAAAATATGAAAATCTATTTTGTTTCTTTTTAATTCAGTTGCACAAGAAAGTCCAGCAAGACCTGCGCCAATGATGGCGACATCAAATTTTTCTTTCATTTAATACTTTAAAGCTGAATTTAAAGTGCTCAATATATCTGGATGGTTGAATTTAAAACCTGAAGCAATTAATTTGGAAGGTAAAACTCTTGAAGATCCAAGTACTTCAATTGAGAATTCACCTAAAGCTATTTTTAAAGCTAGTGAAGGAACTGATAAAAATGCAGGTCTATTTAAAACACTTGCTAAAGATTTAGTGAATTCTTTATTTGTTACAGGATTTGGAGTTGAAAGATTAACTCCTCCGGTAAGCCTTGAATCATTAATTAAGTGATAAATAGCTCTTATTTCATCTTCAAGTGAAATATATGACCAGAATTGTTTCCCATTACCTAATTTGCCACCTAAACCCAATTTGAATATAGGAAGAACTTTTTTTAAAACTCCACCTCTTTTACTCATAACTAAACTTGTTCGAGGATGAACAACTCTAATTTTGTGTTGTTTAACTTTTTGTGCAGCATATTCCCAATTAAAAACAACATCAGATAAAAAACCTTCACCTAGTTCTGCATTTTCATCAACCGCATTTTCTGCTGTATCACCATAAAATCCAATTGCAGACGAAGAAACAAAAACTGAAGGAGGATTATTTAATCGAGTAATTGATTCTGACAGAGTTTTTGTAGCGTTTACTCTTGAAGTAAGTATTAGTTTTTTATAATTTTTTGTCCATCTTTTATCACCAACACCAGCACCAGAAAGATTAATAATTGCAGTGGCATCATTTAATGAATCAATTTCTACTTCAAATTTATCTGGATTCCATTGCACTTCGTGTTGGTGTTTTGGTTTGCGTCTGACAAGTTGAATAACTTCATGTTTTTTACTTAATGCATCTTTAATTAGAGCAGAGCCGATTAAACCTGAGCCACCTGCAACAACAAGTTTCATCTATTTTTTACAAACCTATTTCAGATTCGAAATTTGCTTCTTCTAGTCGTTGTTTCATGGATGATAAGAATCTTGCTGCATCTGCACCATCAACTAAACGGTGATCATAAGTTAGAGCTAGATAAACCATTTGTCTTATCGCAATTTGGTCTGTGCCATCTTCACCTTTAACTACAACTGGTCTTTTAACAACTGCTCCTGTTCCTAAAATTCCAACTTGAGGTTGATTGATAATCGGAGTATCAAATAAGGCACCACGACTTCCCGTGTTAGTTAAAGTAAAAGTTCCACCACTTAATTCATCAGGTAGAACTTTATTGTCTCTAGTTCTATTTGCCACATCTTGAATTTTTCTCGCTAATCCAGCAATAGATAAATCACCTGCATCTCTAATCACTGGCACTAGTAAACCTCTTGGAGTATCTACTGCAACTGCAAGATGTTGAGCATCACTATAAGTAATTTGTGTTGCATCTTCAGAAATTGTGGCATTTAATATTGGATATTCTTTTAAAGTATCAATTGTTACTTTTGCAAAAAATGGTAAAAATGAAAGTTTAACGCCCTCTCTGGCAGCAAATGAATCTTTAACTTTATTTCTTAAATTTGCAATTTTTGTTACATCAACTTCAACCACACTTGTTAATTGGGCAGAAATATGAAGGGACTGCACCATTCTTTCTGCAATGATTCTTCTTAATCTGGAAGTTTGTTCAACTTTTCCTCTTAAAGTTGGTGTCGGTGAGGCAATTGGAGCAGGATTAGAAGAACTTACTTTTGGTGCTTCACTTGAAGGTTGAGATATCGGGGCAGATACTGGTGAAACTGTTTGAGTTGATCCTGCAGTTGGGGAAGTAGATTTTGTTGAATTTAAAACATCTTCTTTGGTAATTCTTCCATTAGTGCCGGTGCCACTAATAGTTGCTAAATCAATTCCCTTTTCTTTGGCAAGTTGTCTAACAATTGGTGTTGCATATAAATCCTTTGAATTTGAACTAGTTGCAAAAACACTTGTTGGCGGGGTCACTTTAACTTGTTCTGTGACAACAGGTTTTATTTCTTCTTTGACAACTACTGGTTCTATTTTTGGAGCAACTGGAGTAACTGGTGGCGTAGTTGGTTTTGGTGCCGGAGAAGCTGAATTAG
>CAXBQJ010000055.1:0-6810 GCA_963977775.1 uncultured bacterium | reverse complement strand
TGCGTTGGAAAATGACGAACGTTTCGGAATTTGGGGAGGACTCTCCGAAAGAGAACGACGTCGCATGCGCAGATCTCAAGCGGTCTAATTAACTTAGATAAACAGCAATAACAAAGGTATATATAAGTATCAGGCGCGCCTTCGCGTCACTTTAGTCACAAATTTACTAGTTTATTTCTCATGGCTTATTTAAGAAAGTGCACCAGATTGTCATGCGGCAAAATTGCAGTCGCCACACTTACTTATGTTTACGCCGACTCAACTGCGGTGTTAGGACCTTTGGCAACAATTCCAGAACCTCACTGTTATGACCTTTGCGAAATTCATGCTCGGAAATTAACGGCACCACGCGGTTGGGAAATTGTCCGTTTAGAAACTGAACCTGAAGAGCAAGTTCCATCTCCAGATGACTTACTTGCATTAGCTAATGCAGTCAGAGAAGCAGCAAAACCTCAACCAAGTGTTTGGTCTGATCCAAGTTTTGCTGAAGATTATGCAAGAAGAGCACATTTAAGAATCGTCAGAGACGAAGATTAATCCTATTTTTTGCTGAACTTTTCCAAAGTCGACTAGTCTTAAATCCTCATGTCAGCACCTGTAACTAAAGAAGCATTGAAAGATTTAATAAAAGCATACGATGTGCGCGGACTTGTTCCAGAACAATTGGATGAATCACTTAGTGAAAAAATTGGGCAAGCATTTGTAGAAGTTTTGAAAATTAGAAAAAGTGATGGTGGCAAAGGGCAAATAGTGATTGCTCAAGACATGAGACCAAGTGGAAATTCATTAGTTGATGCTTTTGCTCGCGGAGTTATGAAACAAGGTGTGGACGTTATAAAAATGGGCTTATCTTCCACAGATGGACTTTATTTTGCAACTGGTTATTTAAATATTCCAGGGGCGATGTTTACTGCAAGTCATAATCCTGCAACTTATAACGGAATTAAATTAGCAAAAGAAGGAGCAAAACCAGTCGGTCAAGAAACTGGTTTAAGACAAATATCAGACTTAGTTTTACTTAATAAATTTAATTACCAAGGAGATTCTGGCACAGAATCAAAAAAAGATTTGAATACTGAGTATGTAAAGTTTTTACATTCATTAGTTGATATTTCTAAAGTTAGAAATTTAAAAATAGTGATTGATGCAGGAAATGGGATGGGTGGATTTATCGTTCCAAAAGTTTTTCAAAATACAAATTTTGAAATAATTCCGATGTTTTTTGAATTAGATGGAACTTTTCCCAATCATGAGGCAAATCCGATAGATCCTAAAAATTTGGTTGATTTGCAAAAAAGAGTGATCCAGGAAAAAGCAGATTTGGGTATTGCTTTTGATGGCGATGCCGATCGAGCTTTTTTTGTTGATGAAAATGGTCAAGCAATTTCTCCAAGTACCATCACTGCACTCATTGCAAAAAGGGAATTAAATCGAGAAAAAGGTGCCACGATTATTCATAATTTAATTACTTCCCGAAGTGTTGCCGAAGTTGTTAAAGAAAATGGAGGAAAAGCCCAGAAAACAAGAGTAGGACATTCATTTATTAAACAAGTTATGCAAGAAACGAATGCCATCTTTGGGGGAGAACATTCCGGACATTTCTATTTTCGAGATTTTTGGTTTGCAGATAGTGGCATGTTGGCTGCAATGCATGTTTTAGCTGCATTAGGTGAAACAGATTCAGGTGTTAAATTTTCATCTCTATTAAAGGAATTTGATCGTTATGTAGCAAGTGGTGAGATAAATACTAAAGTTGAAAATGTAATTGAAACAAGCAAAAAAGTTAAAGATTTTTATTCTCAAAGAAAAGACATTGCGATAGATGAGTTAGATGGTCTTACCTTTGCTTCAAAGGATTGGTGGGTCAACATTAGACCTAGCAACACAGAACCCTTGTTGCGTCTAAACGCTGAAGCTAAAGACCGTGCGACAATGGAAAAAGTTAGAGATGAAGTCTTATCAATAATTAGAAAGGATGCCAAGTGAGTTCTGTAATTAAACCTGAGCTTTTAGAAATATTGGCTTGTCCTTGCGACAAACATGCTGATGTAAAAGTGTCACAAGACGATACCAAAATTGTTTGCACACATTGTGAAACAACTTTTCCGATTAAAGAGGGCATTCCAGTAATGTTGTTAGATGAAGCAACGCCAGGACCTCGTGGCATTGGTGGTTAATTTTTTAAAACATGAGTAACAACGTGAAAGTTGTGAAAGGTGCCCTAAAAGAATACTTATGGGGCAAACCAAATGGTTTGGCGCAATGGACAGATTCGACAAATAAAAATCAAGCAGAACTTTGGTTTGGAGATCACGAATCTAATCCTTCAATCGATATTAAAACTAATTCGGTTTTAAAAACAAAATCAAGTTATCCTTTATTAATTAAATTACTTTGTGCTAATGAACCGCTCTCAATTCAAGTTCATCCAGATTTTGAGACTGCGGAAGAAAAATTTTCAGAATTTAAGTTGTCTGATACAAATGGGAAAGATGAAATGATTTTTGCTTTAGAAGAATTTCACGCCTATGCAGGAATTAGAGACAAATCTTCGTTAAAAAACATACTAAATAATTTAACCTTTAAGAATGAAGCAGCAATCTTAAAAGATTTAGATCCAGATAATGAATTTAGTAGAAATGCAAAAATTATATTTTCATTAAATGAGCAAGATTTGGTTAAAGTTATTGAAAAATTAAAACAAAATCTTAATAATCTAAATTTGTTATCTCAAGAAATTAAAGCTTTAAATAAAATAATTGAAAAGTATCCAAAGGATCCAGGTGTTTTGTTATGCCTATTAATGAACTTTTATGTTCTGCAAAAAGGTGAAGCTATTCACGTTAGACCTGGTACACCACATTCATATGTTTATGGTTTAGGTGTTGAAGTAATGACTAATTCTGACAATGTATTAAGAATGGGTTTAACTAATAAAGAATTAAACATAGAAGCAGCACTTTCAATAGTGAAAGATTACGAAATTCAAGTTTTGAAACTTCCTACCTCAGATGGAATTCATATTTATAAACCAGAAACTTCTTTTGAGCTTCTTGTTATCGATAATGCAGCTAAAGCAGAAATTGAATCTGATTTTTCGTGTATTTTAAATATTGAAGGTGAAACTAATATCAAAATTGGCTCTGAAGAAATTTTAATAAAATCAGGGCAAGCAGCATTATCTACGCAAAACATTAGTCAAATTCAAGTAAAAGGTCATGCTGTTGTTGCAAGAACTGTCTAATCTGGCAGAATTGTGCCAAGTTTCACAAACAAATATCGGGAGATTTTAAAACGTGGCTGATTTTTCAATGACTGCTGAAAAAGCAGGAAATTTAGATTTTAAAGTAAAGGATTTATCTTTAGCTGATTTTGGTAGAAAAGAAATCCAATTAGCCGAACATGAAATGCCAGGTTTAATGGCAATGCGTAAAGAATTTGGCAAGAGCAAACCGTTAAAAGGTGCAAGAATTACTGGTTCTTTGCACATGACTATTCAAACTGCAGTTTTAATCGAAACACTTGTTGAACTAGGTGCTGAAGTTCGTTGGGCATCTTGCAATATTTTTTCAACCCAAGATCATGCTGCAGCAGCTGTTGTAGTTGGACCAAATGGCACAACACAAAATCCGCAAGGAGTTCCAGTTTTTGCTTGGAAAGGTGAAACTCTAGAAGAGTATTGGTGGTGCACAGAACAAATTTTGAAATGGACTGATGGAGAAGGTCCAAACATGATTCTTGATGATGGTGGAGATGCAACATTATTAGTTCACAAAGGTGTTGAATTTGAAAAAAGTGGAGATGAACCTCAACCAGAAAAAGCGGATAGTGAAGAATTTGCCGTTGTACTAAAACTTATTCAAAAAACTTTAAAAGAAAACCCAAGACTTTGGACAGATATTGCAAATGGCATAAAAGGGGTAACAGAAGAAACTACAACTGGTGTACATCGTTTATATGAAATGTTTAAGTCTAAACAACTTCTTTTCCCAGCGATAAATGTTAATGATGCTGTAACTAAAAGTAAATTTGATAACAAATATGGAACAAGACATTCTTTGATTGATGGCATCAATAGAGCTACTGATGTATTAATGGGTGGAAAAGTTGCGGTGGTTTGTGGATATGGCGATGTCGGTAAAGGAACTGCTGAATCTTTAAGAGGCCAAAGAGCAAGAGTTATTGTGACAGAAATTGATCCAATTTGTGCCCTACAAGCCGCTATGGACGGATATGAAGTTAATACTTTAGAAAATGTTTTACCTATTGCAGACATCATTATTACGGCAACAGGTTGCAAAGATGTAATAACAGTTGAGCATATGAAAAAAATGAAAGATAAAGCAATAGTGGGAAATATTGGTCATTTTGATAATGAAATCGACATGGCTGGATTAGCTAATCTAAAATCTGCTAAAAGAGTTAATATCAAACCACAAGTTGATGAATGGGTGTTTGATTCTGGAAATTCAATAATTATCTTAAGTGAAGGTAGATTATTGAATTTAGGAAATGCAACTGGACATCCATCATTTGTAATGAGTAACTCATTTACGAATCAAGTTTTAGCTCAAATTGAACTATTTACTAAAACAGAAAATTATCCTGTTGGGGTTTATACTTTGCCAAAAGAATTAGACGAAAAAGTTGCAAGACTTCACCTTGATGCTCTAGGAGTTAAATTAACAAAATTGAGTAAAACACAAGCAGATTATTTAGGTGTGAAAGAAAACGGACCTTACAAACCTGATCATTACCGCTATTAATTGCTTGCCTGATTTAATTGATTAGCAATATTTTCTTTTCTAATTCTTAAATCTGTATATAGTAAAACTGTAAAAGTTGCCATAAAGGGCAACAAAACCATATAACCAGTTATTGAACCTAGTGAATTAAAAAATACAGATGTTGTATCTGGACTTTCAAGATTTTGTGCTTGCGAAAAAAGTGTAAAAGGAGTTGAAACCACAATTGATAAAGCTTGGCTAGTAATTACCCCAATTAGTCCAACTCCAAAGACTCTAAACATAGAATTTCTTGCTAAAAAGAACGATCTTTTTATAGCGACAAAAACCTTTTGATCTTCAAGAATTAAAGCAGGAATTGAGACATAAAGACCAGTCCAGAAATAAACCGCTCCAAATAAGCCAAGTCCAAGTCCTGTAAAAGTTAAAAATATTCCAAAAGTGCCTGATAAAGAAGTACCTAAACTTAAGCCAATTCCGAATCCACCTAATAAACAAATGCTTGGAAAAATTATTCCAAGTAAAGAAAGTATTAAGACTCTAAAAAGTTGAGGTTTAGATTTAATCCAAGATTCTTGCGTAGTAATTCTTTTACCTGTTATGGCATTACCAATAACATGAGTAAATAAACTTGTTGATATAACTTGAACTAAAAATAAAACAAATGCAGTAAAAATAGCTGCTTGCAAACTAGGAATTAGTGCGGTTAAAAGTTGTTGAATTTGTTCTTGAGTGATGCTTCCAGTAGGTTCTGGGAGTTCAGGAGAGTTTAGATTTCCTCCATTTTTAATTATTAATGCAGAAACTGCCAAAGAACTTAGTTCTATTACAAAAGCTGAAAATAATCCTATTCCTAATAATGTTTTTGGCATTCTTCTTAATGCATTTAAAGAGCCACCTAAAATCTCACTTAGGCTTAATTGCGTTAAAGGAATCAAATTTTGGCCTGGACCTTGCGTCATTCTTACCTCCACTTTGATTTTGTCATAAGACAGGTGAAAGCATTGCACTATGGCTCGAGTTTTAGTTGTTGATGATGACCAAGCACTTTCTGAAATGTTAGGAATAGTTTTAAGAGCAGAAGGTTATGATGCGTCTTTTTGTGATGACGGATCGAAAGCTTATTCAATTTTTAAAGATGCAAAACCTGATTTAGTTTTGTTGGATTTAATGTTGCCAGGAATTGATGGAATTGAAGTTTGTAAAAAAATTAGAGCAGAATCTGTGGTGCCTATTGTGATGCTTACCGCTAGAGGAGACACACTTGATGTTGTTCAAGGCTTAGAGTCAGGTGCTGATGATTACATAATTAAGCCTTTTAAACCAAAAGAATTGATTGCCAGAATTAAAGCAAGACTTAGAAAAGAAGATTACAAATCAGAACAATTAAATCTTGGAGATTTGAGTATCGATGTATTAGGACATAGTGTTAAAAGAAATGGGAAAGAAATTGTTTTAACGCCATTAGAATTTGATTTACTTGTGGCATTGGCTCGAAAACCTTGGCAAGTTTATACAAGAGAGCAATTACTAACAGATGTTTGGCACTACAGAAATCCGGCAGATACCAGACTTGTAAATGTTCACGTACAAAGATTAAGAGCTAAAATCGAGGAAGATCCTGAGAATCCAAAAATCGTTATGACAGTTCGAGGTGTGGGCTACAAGGCTGGTCCGTGAAATTTTTTCGAAATATTAAGCAATCTTGGAATAGATCTTTAAGTCTAAGAATTATTTCAACTACTTTTATTGTTTCAACAATTTTAGTGACCATAATCGGATTACTTTTAATTAATCGTGTAAGTTCAGGAATTTTATCCTCAAAAGAATCATCCTCACTATCTGAAGCAAATTCTGCAATTAAAGATGCACAAAGAATTATCACTGCAACTGATACTGGTGTGAGTTCTCCAACTATCGCATCAATTGTTGACACAGCAGTGACTGTTTTGGCAGATCGTGCAGGACAATCAGGTTTATATGATGTTTTATTTTTAGCATCACCTGAAATTGATAATTCTGGACTTCCAGAAAGAGGCACAAATTTAGTTGCTGTGTCAAGTAT
>CAXBQJ010000054.1:0-6939 GCA_963977775.1 uncultured bacterium | reverse complement strand
AAAAAACACGGTTAATAGACATACGCAGTCGTCAACACATGGTACGCATCGATAACGATGTGGCTAGCGATCCATTGTCTTATGATCATATTCCTTACAATCTTAGTAATGCTAGTGCTGTTGTTATATCAGATTATAACAAAGGCTTTATAAGCTACGAGCTAGTTGAAACATTACGCAAATGCTATACAGGTCCAATCTTTGTTGATACAAAGAAAATAAATCTCAAAAGATTCGAAGGATGCTATGTTAAGATCAATGCGCTCGAACACAGCCTAGCTAAAACATTTCCAAGTAACTTGATTGTTACCCAAGGTAAGCAAGGTGCTGTGTATCAAGACGAAGAATTCCTGGCACCAGAGCTTGAAGTAGTTGATGTATGTGGTTGCGGTGATACATTTTTAGCAGCTGTGGCATTTTTAGTGGCTTTATTTAAAGCACGTCCTTCTCCTTTTTATATTTTGGATGAGGTTGAAGCTGCATTAGATGATGCAAACTTAGGAAGATTACTTGAGTTGTATAACGAGTTAAGACAAAACTCTCAACTAATTGTGATTACACATCAAAAGCGAACCATGGAAATTTGTGACTCACTTTATGGAATATCGATGCGAGGAGATGGAATTTCTACAGTAGTAAGTCAACGTCTTCGTGATGTTCGAGAAGATCAACCTGCCTAATTTCTTTTATAATGGGGATTTTTTCAAGAAAAAAAAGTGAAGAAAAAGTAATTAAAACTAAATCTGTTTTTGGCAATAATCTTCTAAATATATTTTCTCGTTCAAATTTAGATGATCAAGCCTGGCAAGATATTGAAGACACGTTAATACTTGCTGATGTGGGAGTTAAAACAACTCAAGAAATCGTTAAGGAATTGAAAAATAACCCTTCCTTAAAATCAGCACATAGTGCAGAAGAAGGTAAAGAAGTATTAAAGAATCAGTTAATCCAATCTTTAAAATTTGGTGATCGAAGTTTAAATCTTTCAGCAACTCCATCTGCAATTTTGATGGTAGGAATAAATGGCACAGGCAAAACAACATCCATTGGAAAATTAGCAAATCTACTAACAAAGCAAGGAAATAAATGTGTGTTAGGTGCGGCAGATACTTTTAGGGCTGCCGCAAGTCAGCAATTACAAACCTGGGGGCAACGAAGTGGAGTTGAAGTTGTTGTTGGAGAAGAAAACGCCGAAGCTGCAAACGTAGCTTTTGATGCAGTACAAAAAGCTTTATCAGTAGGAGCAAAAGTTGTTTTAATTGATACTGCAGGTCGACTCCACAACAAATTTGCTTTGATGGATGAATTAGGAAAGATAAAACAAACGGTTGAAAAACATGCTCACGTAACAGAAACTTTATTAGTTATTGATGCGACAACTGGGCAAAATGGATTAATTCAAGCAAAAGTATTTACAGAAGCAGTTGAGGTTACAGGAATAATTTTGACTAAATTAGATGGAAGCGCTAAAGGTGGGATAGTAATTGCAGTTCAAAAAGAATTGAATGTGCCAGTAAAATTTGTGGGCATCGGTGAATCAATAGATGATTTAGTTGAATTTAATGAAATTGATTTTGTTGAAGGTCTTTTAAGTTGAAACTAACCGCAAAGGAAGTAATTAACCATTTCAAAATGGAAATCTTGCCAATTGAGGGAACTTATTATTCAAAAACATATGAAAGTAAAGTCTTAACAAACAGTGCTAAACCAGCAGGAACTGCAATTCTTGGTTTATATTCAAATAATCCTTTAAGTCGATCTTTATTCCATAAATTAGATTACGATGAAATCTGGCATTTTTATGCTGGAGATCCAATAAAATTAATACTTCTTTTTCCAGATTCAAAAGTTGAAGAAGTTATTTTAGGTTCTGATTTCAAAAGTGGTGAAAAAATTCAATACGTTATTCCAGCAGGAGTCTGGCAAGCTGGCGAAATAGTTTCTGGAGGAGATTGGGCTTTATTTGGTTGCACAATGGCTCCGGGCTTTCATGGTGAAATATTTGAGGGTGGTCATTTTAAAGAATTAATAAATAAATACCCTTCAGCCAGAAATTTCTTAGAAAGACTTTGTGTTTCAGAAAATGAAGAAATTCGACTCCCTAAAGACTATAAGGATTAAGAAAATCATTATTTTTTGATAAAAGTGAAGAAAATTAACATTTTTGTAACAAAAAATGCCCCCTCAGGAAACCTAATTCCTGCATGATTTAAGCATTCATCTCACGCAATGGCGCGTTTATCGAGAGAAATCCAACTACTTTGTAAGGGAAGTGAATTAATTTATGCCTGAAATTAGTGCGGGAGATACCGCCTGGGTTTTAGTGAGTGCAGCACTTGTATTGGTTATGACTGCGCCTGCTTTGGCCCTTTTCTATGGAGGAATGGTTCGCGCCAAATCAACATTGAACATGATGATGATGTCTTTTGGTGCACTTTTTGTCGTAGGAATTATTTGGGTAATTTTTGGTTACTCAATTGCTTTTGGACCAGCTTTAGATTCGGGAAGTTTCTTGGGAAATCCTGGAACATATTTTGGTCTAAATGGTTTGTTGAATGCTTCAGCTTTAGCAGTTAATGGTGCTTACTACCCAATTCCTGCTGCAGCATTTGTGGCATTTCAAGCAATGTTTGCTGTGATTACCGTGGCACTGATATCTGGTGCAATTGCAGATCGTGCACGTTTTGGAACATGGTTAGTTTTTTCAGCCATTTGGGTAACGGTTGTTTATTTACCTGTTGCAAGAGCTGTGTTTTATTTCGGGGATCAAGAAGCAAATGGTGGAGGTTTTATTGCTACCAAAATTAAAGCACTAGATTTTGCAGGTGGAACTGCTGTTCATATAAATGCCGGTGCAGCTGGTTTAGCTTTAGCAATTGTTTTGGGCAAAAGATTAGGTTTTGGAAAAATGCTTTTGCGTCCATCTAACTTGCCTCTTGTCATGATTGGTGCAGGTTTACTGTGGTTTGGTTGGTTTGGTTTCAATGCTGGATCAGCATTGGGAGCAAATGGATTAGCTGCAGTTGCATTTATTAATACTTTTAGTGCAACTTGCGCATCAGTTGCTGGATGGCTTTTAGTTGAAAGATTAAGAGATGGTCATGCAACTTCTTTAGGTGCTGCATCAGGAATTGTGGCAGGACTTGTGGCCATTACTCCTGCTTGTGCATATGTTGACACATTTGGTGCCTTGTTTATTGGATTGATAGCTGGTGCAGTAACTGCTGCTGCTGTTGGTTTGAAATATAAATTTGGTTATGACGATTCTTTAGACGTTGTTGGAGTTCACTTAGTAGGTGGACTTGTAGGAACTGTTTTGATTGGTTTCTTTGGTACAACTTCAGTTAATGAATTCAGCGCAAATGGATTATTTTACGGTGGAGGCTTTACTCAATTAATCAGACAAATTGAGGCTGCTTTAATCGTGTTGGTCTTTTCATTTGTAGTCACCTACCTAATTGGATTAATCTTGACTAAAACTCTTGGCTTTAGAGTTTCAAAAGATGAAGAATTAGAAGGTGTCGACATTGCATTGCAAGCAGAAACTGCTTACGACTTAGTTGATAGTTCAAAAGGTTCAAGCAAAGGAGTAAGCGTATGAAATTAGTAACGGCAATCGTTAAACCATTCAAGGTTGAAGATGTAAAAGCAGCCTTACAAGCGCAAGGCATTAAAGGAATGACAGTTTCTGATGCCGCAGGTTATGGACGCCAAGGTGGTCACGTTGAGGTTTATCGTGGCGCAGAATACACAGTTGATTTAGTTCCAAAGGTAAGAATTGAAGCTTTGGTTAATGATGCTGATGTTTCAAAAGTAGTTGATGCAATTGTTGCTGCAGCTAAAACTGGAAAAATTGGTGATGGAAAAGTTTGGGTAATTCCAGTAGAAGATGTAGTAAGAGTTAGAACTGGTGAACACGGCGCCGAAGCGGTGTAGTGGATTACTTAAAAGAAAAAGACAAACTGCGTGCTGCTCCAATTGGGGCAGCACGTCGCCGTATGTTGTCTGATTTAACTGACACTTTCTTAATTGAAATATTTAATAACGCGGTGGGGAAAAATAATCTTCACAAAGTTGCTTTAGTAGGAGTAGGAGCTAACGGAAGACAATCATTAACAATTGGCTCTGATTTCGATCTTGTATTGGTTCATGAAAATGGTTTTGAAATAAAGGAAATTGCAGAAAAAATTTGGTATCCAATTTGGGATTTAGGCATAAAACTAGATCATTCAGTAAGAACACCTGCCCAAGTAAGAAATATGGCAGTGGAAGATTTAGCTGTAGTTTTAGGTTGGCTTGATGCAAGAACTATTGCTGGAAATAAAGATTTTGAAACGCAAATAAGTCAACAAGTCTTACAAGATTGGCGGGCATTTGCTGACAAAAGATTACCTAAATTACATGAACTAGTGGTTGATCGAACTGAAAAATTTGGTGAACTTGCTCATTTAATTGAACCAGATTTGAAAGATTCTTATGGTGGATTAAGAGATATTACGATTTTAAGAGCAGTTGCAGCTTCTTGGAAAGCTGATGTTTCAAAAGCTTTAATGGATGAAATTAGTGAAAAACTCTTGGATTTTCGTGATGCTCTTCATTCGGTGCAAGAAAAACCTTCAGATAAATTACGCCGCCAAGAACAACCAGCAGTTGCACAAATTTTAGGATTTGAAAACGCAGATCAACTTATTAGAGAAGTTTCAAAAAACGCAAGAATTATTGCTCACAATAGCGATGTAGTTTGGCACAGAGTTAAAAGTTTAGGTAAAAAGAGCACATTTTTTCAAAAACTTAAAAGTGAAAACAGAAGTCCATTAACTGATGGTGCAGTAATTCAAGATGATTATGTGGTTTTAGCAAGAGATGCCAAAGTTGAAAAAGATTCAACTCTTGGTTTAAGACTTGCTGCAGCAAGTGCGCAAAGAGGATTATTAATAGCACCTCATACTTTAGAAAGATTAAATAGCGAAGCAAAAGTTTTAGAACAACCGTGGCCAAATGAAGCAAAAGATGCATTTGTTTCTCTTTTGGGTTCAGGAAGACAACTAATTCCTATCTGGGAGTCAATTGATTTTGCAGGACTAATTGATAAATGGTTACCCATTTGGAAACGCGTTAGGGGATGTCCACAAGAAAGCCAAATTCATTCATTTACTGTCGATAGGCATTTATTGGAAACTGCAATTTATGCCACCAAATACACCAGAGAAGTTTCTCGTCCAGATTTATTGTTAGTTGGTTCTTTTTTTCACGATATTGGCAAAGGTGGTATTAAAGATCACAGTTTAGAAGGTTTTGAGATTGTTAAAGATTTAGCACCAAAGCTTGGATTCAATCTCGAAGATAGCAAAACTTTATCCAGATTAGTTTTGCATCATTTATTACTTCCAGAAATTGCAACCAAGAGAGACTTAGAAGATCCTTTAACAATTGAATTTGTCATAGAAAAAGTAGAAAATGAAGAATTTTTAGACTTACTTTATTTTTTAACTCTTGCTGACATGTTTGCAACAGGACCACTTGCCAGTAGTGAGTGGAGACAGCAATTGATTCAAGAATTAGTTTTAAGAGTTAAAAAAGAATTACGTGGAGAATCAAAGGTTGCAAGTCCTCATTTAAGTAAAGAAAAACAAGAATTGGCAAAAAGAAAAGAAGAAGTAGTTGTGGAAATAAATAAATTAGAAGAAGGATTATCAATCACCGTAGTAGCTGATGATAAAACTGGTCTTTTAGGCGAAATTGCCGCGGTTTTATCTTTAGATCGATTATTAGTAAGAAGTGCTAGAACTGAAACTCTGGAAAATCGTGCTGTGACAACTTGGCGTGTAACTCCTGAGTTTGGCGATGCACCAGATGTCGCACATTTAACACAAAACTTAAATCTTGCCTTAAAAGGAAATTTAGATGTGTTTGCAAAATTAGCGGAAAGAGCAAAATATTTACCGAAAAATACTATTTCTTTTCCCTCTAAAGTTTTAGAACTACAAAATGTCAGCAAAACATCCACAGTTATTGAAGTAAGAGCTCATGATGAACCAGGATTTCTCTCTAAAATTGCTCATGCCATAACAGATCAAGGAGTAGATATTCATGCAGCAATTGTGGAGACTTTAGGTTCTGAAGTGGTTGATGTGTTTTATGTGAGAGAGCCAAACGGAGAAATTTTAAGTAAAGAGCGGACTCAAGATTTGATAAAGGCACTTGACTACGCTTGCAATTATGTTTCAGCAACTATCTGATCGACTAAACAACACCTTTAAATCTCTTCGCAGTAAAGGACGTTTATCTGAATCAGACATAAATGACACAGTTAAAGAAATAAGAACGGCTCTCTTAGAAGCAGATGTGGCATTGAGTGTGGCAAATAGTTTTAGTGAAAAAGTAAAAGAAAAAGCATTAGGTCAAGAAGTTTCTCAATCTCTAAATCCTGCTCAACAAGTTGTAAAAATTGTGCACAATGAGTTAGTAAATATTTTAGGTGGTGAATCTAGAAGGCTAACTTATGCAAAAAATCCTCCTACAGTAATTATGTTGCTTGGTTTACAAGGTGCTGGAAAAACTTCTCTAGCAGCAAAACTTGCCAAACATTTGGTGCGCCGGGTAGGGCTCGAACCTACACATCGTCCCTTTATGAGAGGGATGCTTTAACCAGTTTAGCTACCAGCGCATCTAACTTTGTATTTCTATTTAACCTCTACTGCATTCTCTATATGTCATATATATGCTATCACATGCTTTTTGTCAAGGTATTTTTTTCAAAACACACACCGGTTTTCTAAAGCTCCACCATCAGGACCTGCTCGCCCATGGTATGAATCTACACCATGATCACTATTAATGATTCTAGGCCATAGCGCACATCTGTCAGAACAGCTAGATAACAAAAATAAACCTAATAAAAACAATAACCTCATAGCAGATTAGGATGATATTTTGCAA
>CAXBQJ010000053.1:0-6977 GCA_963977775.1 uncultured bacterium | reverse complement strand
TGCATCTTTTACTGAATTAAAAACAGGTAAATTTTTACCAGCTACTTCTAAACTTTGCCCACCTTTTCCTGGAGTTACTCCACCAACAATTTGTGTGCCTGATTTAATCATTCTTTCGGTGTGTTTTTTACCTTCTGCACCAGTCATACCTTGCACAATAATTTTGCTTTCTTGATTGAGAAAAATAGCCATTACTTTTCTCCTGCTGCAAGTTGTGCTGCTCTAGAAGCTGCATGGTCCATAGTGTCAACAATTTCTACGTTTTCAGGTTTAGCTTCTCTTAAAATCCTTAATCCTTCTGAAGCATTATTTCCATCGAGTCTTACCACAATTGGTCTTTGCGAAATATTAGATTTAGTTTTCAATATTTCAAGTGCTTGCACAATTCCATTAGCAACTGCATCACATGCTGTTATTCCACCAAACACATTTACAAAAACTGATTTCACTGAAGGATCTGACAAAATAATTCCTAAACCATCAGCCATGACTTGAGCTGAGGCTCCTCCTCCTATGTCAAGAAAATTAGCAGGTTTAACTCCACCAAATTTTTCTCCGGCATATGCCACAACATCTAATGTGCTCATGACAAGTCCTGCACCATTACCAATTATTCCAACTGAACCTTCAAGTTTTACATAATTTAAATCTTTTTCTTTTGCTGCTCTTTCTAAAGGATCTGTATTTGCGACATCAATATATTTTTCAAAATCTGGATGTCTAAATGAAGCGTTGTCATCTAGTGTTACTTTTCCATCCAATGCAACTATTCGATCATCGTTTGTTCGAACCAAAGGATTTACTTCCACTAAAGTTGCATCAACTTTAATAAACATATTCCACATTTTTTCGATTAAACTAGCTGCCTTTTCACATACTTCTTGAGGTATTGCAGCAGCTTTGGCTATTTCTAAGGCTTTGTTGAAATCAACGCCATCTAATGGATTGATTTTTATTTTTGCTAATTTTTCTGGAGTTTTAGCAGCAACTTCTTCAATGTCCATTCCTCCTGCCACACTTGCCATGCAAAGAAATGTTCGATTAGTTCTATCCAATAAAAATGAAACATAATATTCTTCTTTAATATCTTCGGCCGGTGTTATTAAAATCTTTTTAACAATGTGACCTTTTATATCAAGTCCAAGAATATTTTTAGCTTTTTCTAAAGCCTCTTCAGGATTTGTCGCAAGTTTTACACCACCTGCTTTTCCTCGTCCACCAGTTTTTACTTGCGCTTTTACAACGACTGCTTGGTTAAACTCTTGTGCTGCTTTTTTAGCATCATTTTCATTTTCCACAACTTTTCCAACTTGAGTTGTGATGCTATGCAAAGCAAATAATTCTTTTGCTTGATATTCGTAGAGATCCACGCTAAAAGATAACTCCTTATAAGAAAATATTTCTTAAGCCTAGATAAGCCTATTCAACTCAGAAATCACTCTGCACGTTGAGTAGAAATGATATAAGTCACCAACCCCATGTGTGACAGATGTGACATCTGGCATGGTTGAGTGGAAGATGATGAAACTGAAAGCACCAAATAATCGTTGGCTCTCAGGTGGAATCCTCGTGGTTGCCATCGGACTCACAATTGCAATGGCATTACCTTCAAATTTTTCTGCTTCAAGTGAACCTGTTGTAGTAGCAGATGCTCCAAAAGAATTATCTGTTGCAAATGAAGATGTAGCTGCAGCAGATTTACCAATTATTGAAAAACCTGCCGCAGCAAAACTTGGTGCTCCAGCAACAGATGAAAAAATAAAAAGATTCAAAGATCAAGCCGCAATAATTGTTGCTCGCGAGCAAGCAAGAATTGCTGCAGAAAAAGCAAAACTTGCAGCAGAGCGAAGAGCAATGAGAGCTAAATACACAGTCAATCCTGCTCGCGCAAGAATTTCTGTTCCGTATGGCAGAAAGGGAAGAATTTGGGATTACGGTTGGCACACTGGAACGGATTTCAACGGAAATTATGGTGATCCCGTTTATGCGGCGCGAGTTGGCACAGTAATTTTTACTGGCTGGAGAGCCTCGTATGGAAGAACTATTGAAATAAAACATTTAGATGGTGCAGTCACAAGATATGCCCATCTTTCGCGAATAAGAGTTGAAGCAGGACAAGATGTTGATGTTGGACAAAGAATTGGCAATATTGGTGCTTCTGGAAAAGCTTTTGGAGCACATTTACATTTTGAAGTTTTAATAAATGGAAACTTTAGAAATCCTTGGGTTTGGCTTTGGGGAAATGATTAAAGTTTTTCTACTGGTGCATATCTAAGTAGAAGTCTTTTTGTTCCATTTGAACCAAAATCAATAGTTGCCTCTGAACTCTCCCCACTACCTGCAGTTTCTTTAACTGTTCCTAAACCAAATCTTTCATGTAAAACTTTGTCACCAAGATTAAGAATTAGGTATTGTTTTTCCACTTTTGGTTTACTTGCTCTAGTCATAGCTGGTGCTGCACCAAAACCACCCATGGAAACACTTTCATTCATAGGTTCAAGTCTTTGCCAGCTAATTAAAGAAGCAGGAATTTCATCTAAGAATCTAGAACTTGAGTTATAAGAAGGTGCTCCCCAAACTGATCTAGTTATTGAGCGAGTCACATAAAGTCGTTCTCTTGCTCGCGTAATTCCAACATAAGCAAGTCTTCTTTCCTCTGATAATTCTTTTTCATTGATTTGAGATCGAGAATGGGGAAATATTCCTTCTTCCATTCCGGTTAAAAAAGTTATAGGAAATTCCAAACCTTTTGCGGTATGCAAAGTCATTAAAGTAACAAGTCCTTCATTGTTGCCTGGAACATCATCTGAATCTGCTACAAGCGACACGTGTTCTAAAAATTGTGCTAAACCATTTTCACCAGCACTATTACTATTTTCAAATTCTCTTGCTACAGATTCAAGTTCTGTTAAATTTTCAACTCTGCCTTGATCTTGTGGGTCTTCAGAATTGAAAAGAATTTCAAGATATGTAGATTTTTCTAAAACTGCGTGAACTATTTCAGATGGTTTTAGGTCTGCTAGAAACATTTCACGAAATGCTTTCATCATATTTGAAAAATCGATTAAAGCTGATTTAGCTTTTGTACTCAATTCAGTAATTTTTTCTGCTTCTAAAATTGCTTGACCAAAAGACAATCTATTTTTTCTGGCAAAGTTTTCTATAACTTCTTCAGCTTTATCTCCAATACCTCGTTTTGGAACATTCAAAATTCTTCTTAAAGATAACTCATCATCAAAATTTATAACTGATCGTAAATATGCTAAAACATCTTTTACTTCTTTTCTTTCGTAAAATTTTAGTCCGCCTACAACTCGATAAGGAACTCCAATTCTTATAAATACTTCTTCAAATGCTCTTGATTGATTATTTGTTCTGTAAAAGACTGCAACTTGACCATATTTATATTCATTTTCTTCTCTTAATTTTTCTATTTCTAATGCCACAAATGATGCTTCGTCGTGTTCGTTATCTGCCACATAACCAACTATTGGTTCACCTTGACCTTGATCAGTCCAGAGTTTCTTTTCTCTTCTTTCAGCATTTTGAGAAATAACAGCATTTGCTGCAGACAAAATATTTTGAGTGGAGCGATAATTTTGCTCCAACAATATAGTTTTAGCATTAGGAAAATCTCTTTCAAATTCTTCAATATTTCTTATAGTTGCTCCGCGAAAAGCATAAATAGATTGATCAGCATCACCTACTACACAAAGCTCAGCCGCAGGCATTCCATCCTTGCTGCTTCCTACTAATTCTTTAATTAAAATATATTGGGCATGATTAGTGTCTTGATACTCATCAACTAAAATATGTTTAAATCTTTTTCTAAACTTTTGTTTAACATCAGGAAAAAGTTGCAAAAGTGCAACTGTTGCTCCGATTAGATCATCAAAATCAAAAGCGTTTGCTCGGGCAAGCCTTTGGTCATATTCAGAATAAACTTGAGCAACTAATCTTTCTTGTTCTGTTTCAACTCTTCGACTATAACTTTCATGATCAATAAGCTCACTTTTTAAACTTGATATTTGTGAAGCTAAAGATCTTGGACTTAAAACTTTAGAATTTATTTCTAAACCAGCAGCAATCATGGTGATAAGTCTGAGAGAATCTTGAGAGTCATAAATTGAAAAAGTTGAAGTGCGACCTAATTTTTGGGCATCGGAACGTAAAAATCTCACACATGCTGAATGAAATGTGGAAACTTGCATCAGTTTGGCTTTGTTACCAACTAAATCTAAAACTCTTTCTTTCATTTCCCCTGCAGCTTTATTCGTAAAAGTAATAGCCAAAACTTCTTGAGGGGAAACATTTCTATCACTTAATAAGTAGGCAATTCTTCTGGTCAAAACTCTGGTTTTACCCGATCCTGCTCCAGCCACAATTAAAAGTGGTGAACCCTCATGAACAACTGCTGCTCGTTGTTGAGGATTTAAATCATCTAAAGCCGAATGTTTAACTGACACTGCTTAAGTCTAAATTGTTCTCTATGACTTCGCCTCTTCTAACACCACTTGAATTACCAAAACCAGGATCCAAAGTCTTAGCTATCACTGCGCATCCTGACGATATTGATTTTGGTGCAGCAGCAACTATTGCACGTTTAACAAAAAATGGTGTCGATGTCACATATTGCATTACAACCGATGGTCATCAAGGTGGCGAAGATGAATCAATTTCTAGAGAAGAAATGAGAAAAATTAGAAGAAAAGAACAACTTGATGCAGCATCTGTTGTTGGGGTTAAAGATGTTATTTATTTGGGCAAAGATGATGGATCAATTTTTCCTTCACTTTCTTTGCGAGAAGAATTTGTAAAAGTTATTAGAAAAGTTAAACCAGATGTTTTAATTACTCAATCTCCCGAAAGAAATTGGGCCAGAATGCCTGCTTCACATCCCGATCATTTAGCTGTTGGAGAAACTGCCATCCAAGCTGTTTATCCAGATGCTAGAAATAAATTTGCCTTTCCCCATTTATTAAAAGAAGGTTTGTTACCTTGGAATGTTTCAACTATTTGGGTTTTAGCACACCATAGTCCAACTCATTATTTAGAAATTACAGATTTATTTGAAACAAAAATTGAAGCACTAAAAAAACATGTTTCTCAAATTCCAAATGTGCAGGAAATGACTGATCGTGTTCGTTCGTGGTTAAGTATGGCAGCAAAAGCAGCCCAGTTAGAAGAAAATAAATTAGCTGAAATGTTTTTTGTAGTTAATGCTTAAATATAAACAGCAACTGCCATATTAACAAAAGTTAATAATCCCACACTTGCCCAAATAGCTGTGGAGACAGAAGATTTCTTTTTATTTACAAAAACTATTCCAGTAATTATCAAGACAACAATTAATTTAATTGTTATTTTACTCATATTTAAATCTTCATCAACAACACCAGATTCAGCCAAACCCACTAAAAGAATTCCTGTGACTAATTGAGTTAAAGAGCCATGAAACATGGCAGGGTTGATAACTTTTGCTGCAGCACTCATTTGTACTAAGAATCCACCAAAAAGTGATGCCAAACCAATAAAATGTAATAAAACTAATGAGTTATAAATTATGGATATATGACAATCTTTATAGCCTTAATGATATCTACATAAAAATAATGAAACATATGATGTTGTAAGTGAATATAATAATACTATTAATTCATTATGGTATAGTTATCCTTTACTAAAAGAAAATGATATAGTAATAATTTCTGGTTTTATGGGTGAAGAATATTATTGTAATATTATTATTGCTTCAATTATATTTAGTATATACTAACATATCAAGTGAAAGGTTTGAATCAACAGGAAAAATGTCAAAGGTAACATCAAGTATAATTTATTTACTTGGTACATTGACTGGAATAGCAACCCCATTCATAACTGAATGTCGGCCAAGGGGAAGGTTAAATCCCATCCTGAAATGGAATTTCTTGTTAGCTGTTTTGCAACTTTCACAGGCTAACCAGGAGTATCTAGAAAAGCCTCCAACTAACCTTCGAGCACATACTTGGCAGAGAGTTAATCCGTTTGGGCAATCAATTTCACCCAATTGTTCTCGAGAGTATCTACCTTGGCACTTACACCGCTGGAGCCTGGAGTCCTCTTTTGTATACCTGACTTCAAAACAAGTAGTACAAAGAGCAAACTCTTTCTTTTCATGAGGCAACATTTTTAGCCCTCCTTTCTCTCACAAAGTTTTAGAGTTGCTTCCACGCTCTCTGATCTGCGGATTAACTCTGTTCCTTCTTCAACTTGCCCCATCTCAACGAGGATCTGGCCACGTTCTTTTCCAACTTTCGCCAGGAAAGAACTTTCTTTGCCAATCCCATCAACAATTGCGCGATTTCTTGCATCTTCAAGAAGCGTCAGTGCAACTTCTGCTTTACCCTCTAATCGATTGCCAATTGCTTGGTAGTACTTCAACCACCAACAGGATCTGCGATCACCTTGGTTCTCCCACCAATCCAGGGCGGGCTGTGCGAAGTGCAGAATTCGTTTTCCATCTTTCAGGCCAACATAAGTTTCAACAATCTCGCCATAAGCTCGCATCACCCAATTTGGCCGCTCATCTTCATCCTCTTCTTCTGCAAGGAAAGAATTGATTGCTTTTAGAAGATATTCCTCGGCTTCTGAGTATCGTTCTAAGCGATTTAAGCTCATTCCGATATTTAGGTAATCGACCCCGAGGCTGTGCTCCCAAGGTCCGATATCTGGAAGTTCCACCGATTCCTTATGGCAAGCCATAGATTCTTCATACTTCTTAAGTTGAAAATAGAGACGACCTTTATAACGAATATAGGAACCGATCTCGTCATCCCCATATTCCTTACAAATTGTGATTGCTTGATCAATCGTATTTATCGCTTCAGGAATATCTTTCATACTCTCCAGAGTTTCGGTCATTGAACCTAAGATTGAAGCGATTTCCTTATGGAAACTTTCCCTTCCATTTTCGATCAATAGATCTCGAGCCATTG
>CAXBQJ010000052.1:0-7064 GCA_963977775.1 uncultured bacterium | reverse complement strand
TGCGCTAACCAAAAATAATGTGTTGGCTGCGAATTATCCTTTTGCAACTATTGAACCAAACGTGGGTGTAGTTGGTGTACCGGATGAAAGATTACAAACTTTAGCCCAAATTTTTTCCTCCCAAGAAATATTGCCTGCAACTGTTTCATTTGTGGATATCGCAGGAATTGTTAAAGGAGCATCAGAAGGTGCAGGTCTAGGAAATAAGTTTTTAGCAAACATCAGAGAAACAGATGCAATATGTCAAGTGATAAGAGTTTTTGAAGATCCAGATGTTGTGCACGTTGATGGAAAAGTTTCACCACTTGATGACATTGAAACAATAAATACCGAATTAATTTTGGCTGATATTCAGAGTTTAGATAAAGCAATTCCAAGATTAGAAAAAGACGCAAGAGGTAATAAAGAAAAAACACAAATTTTAGAGGAAGCCAAGAAAGCAAGAAAATCACTTGATGAAGGAAAAACTGTCTTTGCGGCAAAATTGGATTTAAATTTATTAAAAGAATTATTTTTATTAACGGCAAAGCCATTTCTATATGTTTTCAATGTTGATGAAACTGGTTTAGGAAATGAAGCCATACAAGCCCCTTTAAGGAAATTAGTGGAACCTGCAGAGGCAATTTTTTTAAATGCAAAACTTGAAACAGATTTGACAGAACTTAGTGAAGCAGAAGCAAAAGAATTGTTGGATTCAGTTGGGCAAAGTGAATCAGGTTTAGCAAGATTGGCTAGAGTTGCTTTTGACACACTTGGATTACAGACTTATTTAACTGCTGGGCCAAAAGAAGCAAGAGCTTGGACAATTCACAAAGGTGATACTGCTCCTGTTGCTGCAGGAGTTATTCATACTGATTTCCAAAAAGGTTTTATTAAAGCGGAAATAGTTTCATTTAAAGATTTAGTGGAAGCAGGATCTATAAATGATGCAAAAGCCAAAGGCAAAGTTCGAATGGAAGGTAAAGATTACGTCATGCAAGATGGAGACGTTGTCGAATTTAGATTCAATGTTTAAAGGGATAAATGGCTATAAAAACTAGAGAAGATATTAGAAATTTGGCAATCATTGCTCACGTTGATCATGGTAAAACAACTTTGGTTGATGCCATGTTGTGGCAATCAGGAGCATTTAGAGAAAACCAAGATGTTAACGAAAGAGTCATGGACTCAACAGATTTAGAAAGAGAAAAAGGCATCACAATTTTGGCAAAAAATACTGCTATTAAATATGTGGAGAAAGATATAGCACCAAATGGAGTCATTATAAATATTGTTGACACTCCAGGCCATGCTGATTTTGGTGGTGAAGTTGAGCGTGGACTTGAAATGGTTGACGGAGTTGTTTTATTAGTTGATGCAAGTGAAGGACCACTTCCTCAAACTAGATTTGTTTTGAGAAAAGCTTTACAAAAAAGATTGCCAGTAATTTTAGTAATTAATAAAACTGACAGATCTGATTCAAGAATCGAAGCAGTTGTTAATGAAACTTATGATCTTTTTATTGATTTAGCTGATGATTCAATGACACATGTTTTAGATTTTCCTATTATTTATGCTTCAGCAAGAGCAGGTAAAGCAAGTTTAAATAGACCAAATGATGGTTCAATTCCTGATTCAGAAAATTTAAAACCTTTATTTGAAACAATTTTAAAAACTGTGCCAGCACCAACTTATGAAGAAAATGCTCCACTTCAAGCTCATGTGACAAATCTTGATGCATCTGCTTATTTGGGAAGGCTTGCTCTTTGTCGAGTCAGAAATGGCTTCATAAAAAAAGGACAAATGGCATCTTGGATTAAAACTAATGGAGAGATTCAAAAAGTAAAAATTAGCGAATTATTAATAACTCAAGCATTGGAAAGAGTTCCAGTTGAACAAGCAGGACCAGGAGATTTAATTGCAGTTGCAGGAATCGAAGAAATAACAATTGGAGAAACATTAGCTGATGCAGAAAACCCTGTTGCTTTACCAGTTATAAAAGTTGATGAACCAAGTATTTCTATGTTTATTGGTACAAATACTTCACCATTAGCAGGTAAATCAGGAACAAAAATGACTGCTCGATTATTAAAGAATCGACTTGATCAAGAATTAATTGGAAATGTTTCTTTAAGAGTTTATGACACAGATAGACCTGATACTTGGGAAGTTCAAGGAAGAGGTGAATTGCAATTAGCAATTTTGGTTGAAATTATGCGAAGAGAAGGATTTGAATTAACTGTTGGTAAACCGCAAGTTGTAACTAAAACAATTGATGGCAAAGTTAATGAACCAGTTGAAAGATTAACTATTGATGTGCCAGAAGATTTCGTAGGAGTTGTAACCCAATTATTAGGTTTAAGAAAAGGTCGCATGGAACAAATGACAAATCATGGCAGTGGATGGGTCAGAATGGAATATTTAGTTCCAGCAAGAGGATTAATTGGATTTAGAACAGAATTCTTAACAGAAACTCGTGGAACTGGTTTAATGCACCATGTGTTTGATAGATATGAACCATGGCATGGCGAAGTAAGAACTAGACCAACAGGATCATTAATTGCAGATAGAGCAGGATCTGCCACAAGTTATGCTGCATTTTCAATTCAAGAAAGAGGATCACTATTTATTGGTCCTGGTGTAGAAGTTTATGAGGGAATGATTATTGGTGAAAATTCTCGCGCTGATGATATGGATGTAAATATCACTAAAGAAAAGAAATTAACTAATATGCGTGCTTCAGGATCTGATGACACTGTTCATCTTGTCCCACCAAAACTTATGTCCTTAGAACAAGCTTTGGAATTCTTGCGAGAAGATGAATGCGTGGAAGTTACCCCTGAAACTGTAAGAATTCGCAAAGTAATTTTGAACCAGGGTGAGAGAAATAGGGCTAAATCACGAAGTAAAGAGTGAAAGCCCCTTGGTTGATGTTAATCAAAGGACTAGATTTAAGCACACCTAAAAAAGCAGTCGACTAGAAAGATGTGTGCAAATTGAGTTTGACCCAAGTTATTCAAATTGAAGGAAGATCTCCTGCAAAGCTTGCTTGGCTTAGATTTAAAAAAGATAAAGTTGCAATAGTTTCACTTTTCTTTTCACTATTTATTGTGGCACTTGCATTATTTGCCCCGTGGGTTTGCGCATTACTAAACATTGATCCTTACACCTTAAATAAAGAAACTTTAAATGAATTTGGATTACCAAATTCAGCATTTGGTGGGATTAGTAGTGCTCATCCATTGGGAATTGAACCAGGAACTGGTCGAGATATTTTAGCTAGATTAATTTATGGTGCAAGAATTTCTTTAGTAGTCGCAATTTTGGCAACTTTTTTAACTACCTTAATTGGAGTTGTTTTAGGAATTTGGGCAGGATATAAAAGAGGAATTGTTGACTCAATAATTGGTAGAACAATTGATTTATTACTTGCTTTTCCAAGTTTGTTATTAATTATTGCTCTGTCACCAGTTTTGCAACCACGATTAGTTTCGTTAGGTCTTCCTGAAGGAAATCCTGCCAGGATGACATACATAATTTTAGTTTTATCTCTTTTTGGATGGACTTATATTGCTCGCGTGATGCGAGGACAAGCTTTAAGTTTAAGAGAACGAGAATTTATTGCAGCTGCTCAAGCAAGTGGTGCTAAAACAGGTTACATGGTTTTTAAAGAAGTTTTACCAAATCTTTGGGCACCAATAATTGTTTATTCTTCATTAACTGTTCCTGGCTATATTGCAATTGAGGCAACGTTTTCATTTTTAGGTTTAGGTGTGGTTGCCCCAACTCCAGCTTTGGGAGCAATGCTGGCTGATTCTGTGAGATATTTTCGTTCAGATCCAACTTATTTATTTATTCCAGGTGTAGCACTATTTTTATTAGTTCTTGCTTTTAATCTTGTTGGAGATGGAATTAGAGATGCACTTTACCCAAAGGGAGAAAGAGCACAAAAAATATAAAGGTTTCTGTTTAGCACCTGCAGGACTAAACAGAAGTTAGAAAATAAAAATTTTCTAACAAAAGTAATAGCAACGAGGCTATTACTAGTAAGGAGAGTAAATGAAGTTAAATTCACGCGCCAAATTTGGTGTTGTGGTTGCAGCTACTGCATTGTTGATATCAGCATGCGGTGGTGGTGGCGGAACTTCAGCGGGAGGAACAGGCGAGCCAACAAAAGGTGGCACAATTACCTTTTTAACAAACTCAGAACAGTTCAATCACGTTGATCCACAACGTAACTACACCGGACAAGATCTTGCATTTTTTGGCGGATTTGTAAATCGCACGCTAACTGCGTACGCATATGAATCTGGACCAGCTGGTGCTGAACTTGTTGCAGATATGGCAACAGATACAGGAACCACACCAGATGGTGGAAAGACTTGGTCTTTCACACTTCGTGATGGTTTGACTTGGGAAGATGGAAGTGAAGTAACTTGCCAAGATGTTGCGTACGGTGTTTCACGTATTTTTGCAACCGACATCATCGTTGATGGACCTACTTATGCAATTTCATATTTAGATATCCCAACAGATGCAGAAGGAAATAGCCAATATCCAGGACCATACAAAGCAACTGCAGAACAACAAGCTTTGTATGACAGCGCAGTTTCTTGTGATGGCAAAACAATCACTTTCAAGTTGAATAAAGTTGTTGCTGACTTCAACTACACAGTGACCTTGCTTGCATTTGCACCAGTTCCAAAAGCAAAAGACACTGGTGAAAAATATGATGACGCAGTCGTTTCAAATGGACCATACAAAATTGAGTCATATGTAAAGGCTCAATCAATGACTTTGGTCAGAAACGAAAACTGGAATCCAGACTCAGATCCACTTCGCAAAGCTTACCCAGACAAAATCGTGGTCAGTTTTGCGCAAGATCCAGCAGTTATTGATTCTCGCTTAATCGCATCTTCAGGTGATGATGCTTACGCAGTATCACTTGATGGAGTTCAATCCGAAAACTTACAAACAGTTTTCGGTGATGATCAATTTGCTGATCGACGCTTAAATGAACAAGACGTTTATGCAATTTATGTTGCACTAAATGTTAAGAAGCTTTCTTGTTTACCAATCAGAAAAGCTCTTTATTTAGCGGTTGATCGTGAAGCTTTGCAAACAGCAAACGGTGGAGCAGATTATGTTGGTACCTTGGCTGACGGATTTATTTCCCCAACCATGGCCACAGATTATGCGCCAAACACTGTTCCAGATGGTTTGCAACCTGCTGGAAATCCAGACGCTGCTAAAGCTGAATTAGAAAAAGCTAAAACTGAATGTCCAGATATTTATGCAAAAGCAACTGGTGCAGGTTTAACTTTTGATCATCCAGATAATCCAGCTTGGGCAAAAAACCTTGCGATTTGGATTGAATCAGCTAAAAAAGCAGGAATCGTAATCAAATCAAATCCAATTGAGCCAGGTAAGTACTACTCAGTTGTGATGGATGAAGCACTTCAAGGCGACATCAGTCGTGCTGGTTGGGCTGCAGATTGGTTAAACGCTTCAACAGTTATGCCAGAACTCT
This sequence comes from uncultured bacterium, assembly GCA_963977775.1. GTDB lineage: Bacteria > Actinomycetota > Actinomycetes > S36-B12 > UBA5976 > ATZT02. The sequence goes on along the minus strand of CAXBQJ010000052.1, from coordinate 1,555 downwards.
TTGGTGAAGGTGGATTCAACATTTCACAAAACAAAGAAGATGCTGCATATCCTGCATACAAAGCATTAATGGATGAAGCACTTGCTCAAACAGATAGAGCTAAACAAGCAGAAATCTGGAAGAAAGCAAATCAATATGCATTAGATCAAGTTTGGGCAATTCCAACTTGGTTTAGCAAAACTCAAGAATTCCGTGGAACTGGCATTGGTGGTGGATACGTATGGTACCCATACGGTTCACATAACTTTGCTGCTCTTTACGTAATTCAGTAGTTAAAAAATTATGGGAGCCACAAATTGTGGCTCCCATAAACACGTGAAAGGTAAATTTTGACAAGATTTATTGTTCGCCGATTATTTTTCATGATTGTATTACTTTTTGTGGTATCAATTGCCACATTTCTATTATTCAGTGTTTTACCAGTTGATCCAGCTTCGTTAAGTTGTGGACAACATTGCACTCCAGAAAAAATTGCAGCAAACAGAATTCGTTTAGGTTATGACCAACCACTTTTAACTCAATATTTTACTTATATGAAAGGAATTTTTGTAGGTAGAACTTATGGTGATGGTGCACAAGCATTTTCTTGTCCAGCTCCAAGTTTTGGTTATTCCTTTTATCGCGGGCAATGTGTTACCACAATGATTGCAAATGCATTTCCGGCAACTATTTCTCTAACTATTGGGGGAGTAATTATTTGGTTATTAATGGGAGTTGGTTTAGGAATAGTTTCAGCAATGAAAAAAGGAAAAATACTTGATCGAGTAAGTACTGGTTTTGCAATTTTTGGTTTATCAATGCCAACATTTTTTGTGGGTTTATTACTGATTTATATGTTTATTATTTGGTTACCAATATTTCCATTTCCAAGTTATGTTTCACTTTTTGATAATCCAGTGCGTTGGTATCAAACGATGTTTCTTCCTTGGCTAACAATTGCGATTGTTTCTGCTGCACTTTATACGCGTTTAACTCGTGATGGCATGTTAGAAACAATGAGTGAAGATTATGTGAGATTAGCTATTTCTAAAGGTCTAAGTCGAAAAAGAGTTTTATTTAAATATGTTTTAAGAGGAGCAATCACACCAATTGTTACTATCGCAGGTTTAGATATTGCGGTATTACTTGGTGGCGCAATTATTACTGAGTCAGTATTTGGACTACCAGGAATGGGAAGACTTGCTTTCAATTCAGTTTCAGATTCAGATTTACCTGTGATTGCAGCAATAACTTTAATTACGGCTTTTATTGTTGTTATAGCAAATGCAATCGTAGATATTTTGTATGCAGTTTTAGATCCAAGAGTAAGACTTGAATCGTGAGTCAAATTTTAGAAGTAGAAAATCTATCAGTTTCTTTTTTTACTGCCGATGGAAATGTGCAAGCAGTTGATGAATTAAGTTTTGAACTTAAAGCAGGTGAAACACTAGCCATAGTTGGTGAATCTGGTTCAGGAAAAAGTGTTACCGCATCTGCAATTATGGGTTTATTAAGTGCAACAAATGTCTCAGTTGCTGGTTCTATCCGAATTGAAAATAAAGAAATTTTGAAAGAC
>CAXBQJ010000051.1:0-7297 GCA_963977775.1 uncultured bacterium | reverse complement strand
CTTTTAAATATTTATCTTCTTGCCACAGTTGGGGATTCAGGACCAAATCGTTTTGGGCCAAAGCCTGAAAAGTTCTAATTTAAATAGTATTTTTTAACTATTTTATCTATCATGCTGGTTCTGCTAGCATCTTTAGAAGTTATGAATAATTTGTTTGGGGCTGATATCAAATAATGAGCTCCTCCTCTATTGCTGTTTCATTAAAAGGTGTTACAAAAAAATTTGGTGAAGTATTAGCTGTTGATCATGTTGACTTAGATGTTTTTGATGGAGAATTTTTAACTTTGCTTGGCCCATCAGGTTCTGGTAAAACCACAGTGTTGAGAATGATTGCAGGTTTTGAATTACCAACAAGTGGCACCATTGAATTAGATGGAAAAGATGTCACTAATCTTGCGCCATTTAATCGAAATGTAAATACAGTTTTTCAAGACTATGCACTTTTCCCACATATGAATGTTATTGAAAATGTTTCTTATGGATTAAGAGTGAAAAAAGTTCCTAAAAATGAAGCATTAAAACAAGCAGAAGAAGCTTTAGCATCTGTGCAATTAGCTGGTTATTCTGATAGAAAACCTTCTCAATTATCTGGTGGTCAGCGCCAACGAGTTGCCCTTGCAAGAGCTTTAGTTAATCGTCCAAAAGTTTTACTTTTAGACGAACCACTTGGTGCTCTTGATTTAAAACTTAGACAACAGATGCAAATTGAATTAAAAGAAATTCAACGACAAGTTGGTATTACTTTTGTATTTGTTACTCATGATCAAGAAGAAGCATTAACAATGTCTGATCGTATTGCTGTTTTTAATAACGGAAAAATTCAACAAATTGATTCACCAAGTGTTATTTATGAACATCCTTCAAATGAATTTGTGGCAGGTTTTGTCGGCACATCTAATCTTTTATCTGGCAATGCAGCAAAGCAATTATTAGAAAAAGATGGAACTTTCACTGTTCGTCCCGAAAAAATAACTTTAGAAATCGGACAAGTTAAAAAAGATGCCAATCAAAGATCAGCGCAAGGAAGGGTAAGTGAAGTTGAATACCTTGGCCCAAGTACCAGATTTAATGTCCAACTTGATGCTGGTGCATCTTTAGTGGTGTTAAAACAAAACACCACCGAAACTTCTCAAGAAGTTTCGAAGCTTCGAAATCAAATTGTTACTCTTTTGTGGGAAAAAGCCAGCGAATATCGCGTAGGCTCATAGTTTTCCAGGTCTTAAAAAGACTTAGGAGAAAGATTTTGCAAAAGTGAATAACTTTTGCAAAAAAGGTCACAAGAAGTTGTGACTAATAATAGGGAAGGAAAAATAGACGTTGAATAAGAAACGTTTTACATCTTCACTTCTTGCAATTGCATCCAGCACTTTATTAATTGCAGGATGTAGTTCAGGTGGATCAAGTGGAGAAGCAGCGCCAGCAGAAGAAAGTGCTGCATATCAAGGTCCAGTTGGCGATACTGCAGGCACAATTAACATTTTGGCCTGGCCAGGTTATGCCGAAGATGGTTCAACAGATCCAGCAGTGGATTGGGTTACACCATTTGAAAAAGAATCTGGTTGCCAAGTAAATGTAAAAACATACGGAACATCTGATGAAGCTGTGCAGTTAATGCAAAGCGGTGGATACGACGTTGTTTCTGCATCAGGTGATGCTTCACTTCGTTTGATTTATGGTGGAGATCTTCAACCAGTCAACTTGGATTTAATTCCAAATTATGCAGACATCTTTGATAATCTCAAGGATCGTCCATGGAACACAATTGATGGATTGAATTACGGTGTACCTCACGGTCGTGGTGCAAACGTTCTGCAATACACAATTGGCAAAGTTGATCCAGCTCCAGATTCATGGAGTTTAGTTTGGGATGCAAATTCCCCAGCTAAAGGAAAAATCACAGCTTATGATTCTGCTATTTATATAGCAGATGCTGCTGTTTACTTGATGTCAACTAAACCAGAATTGGGAATTACTGATCCTTATGCATTAGATCAAACTCAATTCGATGCCGCAATGGAATTGTTAAAAGCACAAAAACCATTGGTGGGCGAATATTGGGCTGACTACACCAAATACATTGAAGCAGTTCAAAGCGGAAGCATCATCGCTGGAACTTCTTGGCAAGTTATTGCCAACGTTCTAAACGGTGAAAAAGAAACTGTTGGTGCAGTTAAACCTAAAGAAGGTGCAACCGGTTGGTCTGATACTTGGATGATTTCCAAGAATGTAGAAGCAATCGATTGTGCATACAAGTGGTTGAACTGGATTATCAAACCAGATGTAAACGCTCAAGCAGCAGAATGGTTTGGTGAAGCACCAGCAAACTCAAAAGCATGTGAACTAACTGCAAATAAAGATCATTGCAAGTTGTATCACGCTGAAGAGACTGACTACTGGAGCGATGTTTACTACTGGAAGACCCCAACTGAAACCTGTCTAGATGGACGCACCGATGTTAAGTGTGTTCCTTATTCTGAATGGGTTAAAGCCTGGTCTAGTTTCCGTAGCGCATAAAGAATAAATATTTAAGGCGCCAAGAAATTGGCGCCTTAAATAAAAATATATGAGCACACAATCATTAAATAAAGTTCAACAATATTTACATCAAAATATAAAAGCTAGAATTCTTTCCCTTTTACTTCTACCCATGACTTGGATGATAGTCATTTATTTGGGTTCTCTTGCCGCACTTTTTATCACTTCTATTTGGACTGTGGATGATTTTACAAACAAAATTATTAGAACTTTCACTTTACAAAATTTTGCTGAAATACTTTCTGATCGTGCCTATTTAAATGTCACTATTAGAACTCTTTTAATTGCTTTAAGTGTGACTATTCTTTGTGCTCTGATTGCAATACCTATGTCATTTTTTATGGCTCGAGTTGTTTCTCCCAAATTAAGACCAGTTTTAATTGCTTTAGCTATTACTCCTTTGTGGGCTTCATATTTAGTAAAAATTTATGCTTGGCGAACTTTAATGAGTGAAGAATCAGGTTTTTTAACTTGGCTTTTATCTCCCCTAGGAATAAAAAGTCCTGGTTATGGACTTATTTCGGTAGTTCTTGCTCTTACTTATTTGTGGCTTCCTTACATGATTATTCCAATTTTTGCTGGAATGGAACGTTTACCAAATTCAATTCTTGATGCTTCTAGTGACTTAGGTGCTAAACCTTTTAAAACATTTTTTAAAGTAGTTTTACCGCTTAGCTATCCTGCAATTATTGCTGGATCTATTTTTACTTTTAGTTTGAGTATGGGTGACTATATTGCAGTTCAAATTGTGGGTGGCACATTTCAAATGTTAGGAAATGTGGTTTATCAAAACTTTGCTCTTGATTTACCATTTTCTGCAGCTGTGGCATTAATACCTGTAATTGTGATGGTTTTGTATTTAACTTTGGTCAGAAAAAGTGGAGCTTTGGAGAATTTATGACACTTTCACGTAATGCCAAAATTGTGCTTGGTTTATTTATGACTTTTGGGATGACCTTTATTTATTTACCTCTTTTTATTGTGGTTATGAATTCTTTCAATTCAAGTATTAGTTTTTCTTTTCCTCCAGAAGGTTTTACAACCTCTTGGTGGTCAAAAGCTGCCAATAATAGTGGTGTCAGAGAAGCAATTATGACTTCTGTTTATACCGCAATTGGTGCAACCACAATTTCATTAATCTTAGGAACTTTAGCGGCAAGTGCTATTGCTAGATATAAATTCTTTGGTCGAGATACTTTGTCTTTGTTGATTGTTTTGCCAATTGCTCTGCCCGGCATTGTTACAGGTATTGCTCTTAATAACGTCTTTACAAATTACTTTGGTGGACTAACTTATTTCACAATTATTATTGGGCATGCAACTTTTTGTATCGTGGTTGTTTTCAATAACGTGGCAGCACGTTATCGAAGAATGGGTTCTTCTTTTGAAGAAGCAAGTATGGATTTGGGCGCTAATAGAATCACTACATTTAGGTTAATTACATTCCCTCTTCTTAGAAGTGCTCTTTTAGCAGGTGGAATGTTAGCTTTTGCTTTAAGTTTTGATGAAATAATTGTCACTACTTTCACAGCAGGTGCTGGACAAAATACTTTGCCTATTTGGATTTTCCAAAATCTTTTCAGACCAAACCAAGCACCTGTGGTAAACGTGGTTGCAGCAGCACTTATTCTGCTATCACTTCTACCTATTTATTTTGCGCAAAGAATTATTAATGCGCCAAGTAACTCAAACTAAGATAAAACCATGGTATTTAACTTAAATCAAAAGTCAGCACTTATCACAGGTGCTGGTTCTAGCAATGGAATTGGTTTTGCATCTGCAAAGTTTTTAAAATCAATGGGGGCAAAAGTTTTTATCACCGGTAAAAGTGAACGTATTAAAGATCGAGCCAAAGAATTAGATTGCCCATATTTTGTTGCTGATTTAACTAAAGAACAAGAAGTAAAAAATCTTATAAGTGAAGTAAAGAAAGCATTTGGCAATCTTGATGTATTAGTAAATAACGCTGGTATGACTTCAGTAATAGATAGCCCAGGTGCAGAATCTGGAAGTATTGAAAATACTGGTTTGGATAAATTTATTTCTTCTGTTGAAAGAAATTTAGTTTCAGCATTTTTAGTTACAAAAGAATCACTTGATTTATTAAAGAAATCAAAAAGTCCCAGAGTAATAATGATTACTTCTATTACTGGTCCATTTATGGCTATGAAAAATGAAGTAAGTTATGCCTCAAGTAAAGCTGGTTTAGCAGGTTTAACAAGATCATTAGCTCTTGATTTTGCCAAAGATAATATTTTGGTAAATGCGATTGCTCCAGGTTGGATTCAAACAGAATCCCAAACTGAAAGTGAAAATGAAGCTGGTTTAAATACTCCATTAAAAAGATCAGCCAAACCAGAAGAGATTGCATCTTTAGTTGGCTATTTGGCAAGTGATGAAGCAAGCTATATGACTGGTCAAGTTATCGCTGTTGATGGCGGGAATTCAATACAAGAAGAAAGATAGTTTTACTCTTTTAACACCAATAACAAATAATTAGGTTGTTTACCTATTGTTAACCAAGTGTTCTCATCAAATAAACCTATTTTTTAACCCCAATAAACCTGTTTATTAAATGATTAGAGCGTGGTCGAGACACAAGAACTTAAAGATAATTCATATCCAGAGCCAATCAGGCTTGGTAGAGAAAAAAGTCGCACCCCTTCGGATAAAGCATTTTCTGGAGTTATTGTTACTGCTGCTCTTTCATCTCTTGCGATTTTGGTGGCAATTCTTGTCTATCTTGCAAATTCTTCTTGGCCTATTTTTCAAAAAGAAGGTTTTAGTTTCATAACTGGTAGTACTTGGATTAATGATGTGACAAATGAGTCCAGTCAAACTTTTCAAATATGGCCAATGCTTTATGGAACTTTTCTAAATTCAATTCTTGCAATTGTTATAGCTGTTCCTGTTTCCATACTTTTAGCAATTTTTATTGTTTTTATTGCACCAAATAGATTGGCACGAACTTTAACAGTTTTAGTTGATGTTTTAGCAGCTATTCCTTCGGGAATTATTGGTTTGTGGGGTTTCTTAGTATTTACCCCAGTTGCTGAAGGTTGGTCAAAGTTATTAAATCAATATTTCTTTTTAATCCCGTTTTTTAGAAATGACCAAGAACAATTTGCACGTTCACCTTTTATTGCGGGTTGGGTTTTAGCAATCATGATCACACCAATTATTACTGTGGTTGCAAGAGAAGTTTTGTCACAAACTCCACAAGAACTATTAGATGCTGCACGCGGTTTAGGTGGTTCACTTTGGGGAGCTGTGAAATTTGTTGCACTTCCACACGCTCGAGGTGGAATTGTTGGTGGCGTAATGCTTGGTTTAGGAAGAGCTTTAGGTGAAACAATTGCAATTTATTTCGTTTTGAATTTAATTTTTGAAAAAGTTAATTACTTTCAAATTTTAAATCCTCAAGGTGGAGCAATTGCTTCCATGATTGTGGCCAAATTTGGTGAAGCAACACCTGATGAAATTAGAGCCTTACTTGGTGCAGGACTTGTGCTTTTTGTTATGACTTTAATTGTGAACTTAATTGCTAACTGGATTGTTGCTCGAAGTGTAAGGACAAAAACAGCATGAGTTTAACTTTGGAACAACCACAAATTAAACCTGAATTTCCTTGGAAAAATAAAAAGAAAACCGTGATGTTTGCAAATTCTCTAATTGTAGTTATTCCAATGAGTGTTTATGCCCTATTTTTCTTCCTTACTGATTTACCAGGTGCATTAATTTTCTTAGTTATTTTTTTACCCGTTCAAATTTTGGTAGCAGCTATCACAACTCTTTTTGCTTTAGGCAAAAGAAGAATAGGTGATGCTGTTTTATCTGTACTTTCTGTTACAGCATTTTCTCTTGTTCTGGCTCTTTTAGGATCTGTTTTATTTTCAGTTGCTGCAAGAGGTTTACCAGCAATTAGATTATCTTTTTTAACCCAAAACAACATTTATATATCTCCAACTACTGATTTAACTTATGGTGGTGTTGGACATGCACTTCTGGGAACTTTAACCGTGGTATTTATCGGAAGCATTATTTCTGTGCCACTTGGTATTGCAAGTGCGATTTATATAACTGATATGAAAGGAAGATTAGGTGGTTTTGTTCGTTTTATTGTGCAAGCAATGAGTGGTGTGCCATCTATTGTTGCTGGACTATTTATTTTGGCTGCTTTTATTTTGACAGATTTTGCTGGATTTTCAGCAGTAGCAGGTGGACTTGCTTATGCAATTTTAATGTTGCCAACAGTTGCAAGAACTTCAGAAGAAGTTTTAAAACTTGTACCCCAAGATTTAAGAGATGCCGCAACTGCACTTGGCTCAAGTAGAGCACGAGTAATTATGAAAATTGTTTTGCCAACAGCCAAAGCTGGAATTATCACTGCAGTGATTCTGGGAATTGCAAGAGTCATTGGTGAAACAGCACCTTTGTTATTAACTACTTCAAACACAAATGGCACTAATTTAAATCCATTTAAAGATCCAATAGCAACAATTCCTGTTTATATTTTCCAATTTTTAGGTTCTGGTTATGAAACAAGTATTCAAAGAGCATGGGGTGCCGCTTTAGTTTTAATGATTGTGGTGGGAATCCTTTTTGCCCTAGCACGTGTTTTAGCTCCAAAAAGAAAGGTTAATTAATGACTGCTTTACCTCAAGAAATGCAACAGGAAGGAAAGAAAGTGAACCTACAAGTAGTAAAAGATCATCAAGCAATGAATCCAAATAATTCAGTGGTTCACCTAGAAACACAAGAA
>CAXBQJ010000050.1:0-7330 GCA_963977775.1 uncultured bacterium | reverse complement strand
AAACCAGAGCGCCGAAGCTTCTGCAACGGCATACGACTACACTCCTACCGTTGATACTTCCGCTGTGGCACCGGAGGCTGGATTTCCAAACGTAACATCTATTGCCGATGTTGCGGGTAATCCCAATAGCTTTCAATATAACGGATGGACCTATAACCTTGACCCCGCCACGGGTACCGTTACTGAAACTATTTCTCCTGCGGGTACTGTGATTCCTGCGGGGCAAGACTATGGCGTTTTGTCGGCTACTAGGATATATTCTAGCAGATGGAACTATAAGTAAGATGAAGAATTGTAATAGTTATATTGGTTCAATATTCCTAGGACATATGATTGATGTTATGAATGTTAAAAATGATATTGAATCAGGTAATTATCCTGATGAAAATCATTCTTATAACTAATTTATCTTTTCATTGTGGTAAATACTGAATCAAAGAACTTGGAAAATTTTAATGATTGTTCGAGGGGTAAAAGCCAAGCTTCCTGTCCCCTAATCACTTTGCTAAAAGAATCAGCCATCAGCTGATATGGGTCGCATGCAGCAAATTCTTCTATTTTAGTTTGTCCATCAACCGTAATTTCTAATTTACTTGCTTTATTGTGAGAATTAAAAGCATCATTTCCTTTAGTGGCAATTCTTCCATTAGTCCCAATAATTTCTAAATAAATTTTGTCTGGCATATTCATTGAAGTTAAAGTTTTGGCAGTCACATTAGCTATTTGATAACTTGCAATAGTTGTTTCATCACTTCCTCCAGGATGCCAAGTAACTTCAGTTTTAATATTTGAAACTGGTGCAAAATCTAGGATCCAAAGTGGTGCAACAGTTGAGTATGGTCCAAGATCGTAAAGACTTCCTCCACCTAATTCTGGAATTGCTCTGATGTTTTGTGGATCTAATCCATCGTAGGTAAATCCCGCATTAATTTCAGTTATTTCTCCAATTACTTTTTGATCTACTAATTGTTTTATTCTGATTGTTCTTGGATGCCACCTGTTCCAACTTGCTTACATGAAGAGTTTTCCAGTTTCATTCTTAACTTTTATCGCTTCTTCTAATTCTTGAGCATTCATTGCAACTGGTTTTTCGCACAAAACATGTTTTCCTGCTTGCATCGCTTTAATTGACCAAGGAATGTGAAGTGAATTTGGTAGAGATATATAAACTGCTTCAACATTTGGATCATCAATTAATTCTTGGTAATCAGTGTAAAATTTTCCTGAAGGAGAAAGTGATTTAGCTCTTTCTGCATCTTTACCAGCAACAGCATAAATTTCACCAAATTGAGAATTTTTTAGTGCAGGATAAAGAGCCTTTTTTGCAATAGAGCCAGCACCAATAAAACCAAATCTAACTTTTTGCATTATTTATGACTTACAACTTTAGATTTAATGATTCCTAAACCATCAATGCCAGTTTCAACTACTTGACCTGCTTTTAAATATTTTTCTGGTTTATGACCCATACCAACACCTTCTGGAGTACCAGTATTAATAATGTCTCCAGCTTTTAATTCCATGAATTGAGAGATGTACCAAACGCAGTGATTGATATTAAAAATCATGTCGCTAGTTCTTGAATCTTGTCTTTTTTCTCCATCAACTTTTGACCAAAGTCTTACATCCCTTGGATCAAATTCATCTTTAGTGACTATCCAAGGACCAACTGGATTAAATGTAGGAAAAGATTTTCCTTTTACCCATTGGCCACTTCTTTCAATTTGCCAATGTCTTTCACTTACATCTTGAGAAACTGTATAGCCAAGAATTACCTCTTGAGCTTTTTCAGGAGATTCTAAATACAAAGCGTTCTTACCAATTACTACACAAATTTCTACTTCATAATCAGTTTTTATTGAATTTGGCGGAATAACAATGTCATCAAATCCTCCAATAACTGTATCTGGAGCTTTCATAAAAATAACTGGTTCTTTAGGAGGTTCAGCTCCTGATTCTTTAGCATGTTTTGCATAATTCAAGCCCACACAAATTGCTTTAGTAGGTCTTGCAACAGGAGAACCTAATCTAAAGTCTGACAAATTTACTTTTTGTCTGTTCGATAAATCTAAGGCTTTAACTTTTTCAAATGCACCATTTTCTAATTCAGTTCTATTCCAGTCATTTATTACATCATCAACAAAAACGGCTTGAGTTTCAGAAACTACAACAGCAGGTTTTTCTTTACCAAAAGCACCCAAACGAGCAATTTTCACTTTTAATCCTCCGTTTTTCTATTTCTTATTTTGGTTTATGTTTATCTTTACAATTCAAATGGGGTAGTTTTTTTACCTTTAATACCTGGTTTGCAGATAAAAGTAAGACCTGCCTGTTTATTTATTTCAGGTTTTCCATCGTGTGCACTTGTCACAATTAGTTGATCTAGTTCTTTTCCGGCAAAACAGCATGAAGTTGTATTTTTCACAGGAAATTCAATCTTTTCACTCAATTTATATTTCTCATCATATCTTCTAACTTCAGAACCATCCCAAAATGCAATCCACAATCCATCTTCACTATCGACACACATTCCATCTGGAATGGTATTTGAATCAAATTGAATAACTATTCTTTTTTCACTTATATTTTTCCCATCATAATTAAAGGCATAAACACAGTGCTTTAAAGAATCAATAAAGTAAAAAGTTTGTCCATCAACACTCCAGTCAAGCCCATTAGCCAAAGTAATTTCACTCATTATTTTCTTTATTTCAGTTCCGTCTTTACTGATTTTGTATAAAGCACTTTGATCAGGAACTAAGTCATAGGTCAGTGTGCCAAGAAATATTTCACCTGTTGGAGAAACTTTGGCATCATTCCATCTAGTTTTAATTTGATCTTTTTCTCTTCCAGGAAGTTTTGTAGTTTTGCCATCTTTATCTCTTAAAAGTGGACCAGAGTTAACTCCTAAAACCTCTCCTCCGTTAGTTCTTGGTAAAGCAAAACCAACGTGTTCGTTTAATTGATATTCATTTTTTTCAGAAGTTTCTAAATTTTTACTTAAAACTTTTCCATTAATTATGTCAACCCAAGTAATAATTTCATTATTTTTACCACTTGCGGATGGTCCTTCGCCAAGATGACATCTTCTGTCATCAAATACTTCAACTTCAATCATTTATTTTGGTGGAACTCTTAAACCGCCCACTCCACCATCAACATTTAACGCAGTTCCAGTTGTTGATCCAGAAAGAGGTGAAGCAAGATAACAAATCGCATGCGCTATTTCTGTTGCAGTAACAAGTCTTCCCATTGGTTGTCTTGCAATTAGTGCAGCTTGAGTTGCTTTTGGATCGTCACTATTTTCTAAAAGTCTGCCCACCCAAGGAGTATCGGCAGTTGCTGGGACTACGCAATTGATTCTTATTTTGTCGTGAATGTGATCTGCAGCCATGGCAAGTGTTAATGAATGAACACCACCTTTGGATGCGGAATAAACAGCACGTTGCGGAAAACCATCTGTTGCCACAATTGATGACACATTAACAATTGCTGCATTAGAAGAATTCTTTAAAAATGGAATTGCAGCAGCACTCATTCGAGCAGTTCCCACAATGTTTACATCTAATACTTTGTGCCACTCTTCATCAGTTGCTTGTGTCACATCACCAGTTGCACCAATTCCTGCATTATTTATCAAAATATCCAGACCATTTTTAGCAACATCATTAACATGTTTTGTAACTTCACTTCTATTTGTAATATCACAAATCACATAACGAATTCCTGTTACTGGTTCTTTTGGTTGATTTCTATCGAATACACAAACATTTGCCCCACGAGCTTGCAACATAATTGCGGTTGCTTCCCCAATTCCTGAAGCTCCACCTGTGACTATTGCTTTCAAACCAGAAAAATCATTCATAATTAATAGTTAATCTTTCCTTGGATCAATATGAATCTTTGGACCAACCCCAGCAGATGAAGGTCTTTTGCCTGCTAAAACATTACTTGTTTCACTTAACCCAACTGTGGCAGCAACTATCAAAGATGGATCAACTTTGCCAGATGCATAGGTATGAATGGTTCCTTCTAAACCAGGTGATGCAGAAAGAATTCCAACAGCTGTGACATCTTTTAAAACTAAATCTCTGGAATCAATCAAACTTGGCACACCAGATATTCCGATATAGACAACTCTGCCACCCGGTTCAACATATTTAACTGCCCTATTTGGTACATCTTTATCAAACGTGCAATCTATTACTGCATCAAATCCTTGATCAATTTCTTCAAAGTCATTACTTACAGAATTTGCTCCCATTTGTTTTGCTAAAGAAAGAGTTTGCGGATTTCTTCCAATCACATGTACATAAGCACCCATAGACGATGCAAATTGAGCAGTTAATAATCCAATAGTTCCTGAACCCCACACTAAAACTTTTTTACCAGGACCACTTAATGCTGCTTCTGCAGCTCTTAAAGAATTTCCTCCCGGTTCAATTAATGCTCCAACTGTGTCATTTATTGAATCAGGTAAAAAATGTATTGCAGGAAAAGGAACTAAAAGTTTCTCAGCTAAAGCTCCAGCCCAGCCATTTCGAATTCCAATTTCAAATCTATTTTCACAAACATGTTGTCTTGAATTTTTACATCTGTAACAATTTCCACAACCTAACATTGTGTCACCTGTTACACGTTTACCTAAATGTTTTTTATCAACTCCTTCACCAACTTCACTTATTACTCCGCACCATTCATGTCCTAATCGAAGCGGATATTTTTCATGACCTGAATGAAGATAAGCCATTTCACCGGTAAAGAATTCAACATCAGTGCCACAAACACCAACACGAGTTACATCCACAACTACTTGACCTGGACCTGCCTTTGGTTCTTGCACATCTTGCACGCCAGAAGTGTGTGGAGCAGTAACCACAAAAGCTCTCATAGAGCAAACAATATAGATTGAGCATTAATAAAGCCAAATACCTTCCAAAGAAAGGTAAAAGCTTCCCATGAGAAGTGATGCCTGGTACAAAGGCAAAGATCGAGACTCATACATTCATCGTGCCTGGATGCGCAGAGGATTACCTGCAAACGCTTTTGATGGAAGAGCTCACATTGCAATTGCAAATACAGCATCTGATTTAGCTCCATGTAATTCACATTTAAATGAAGTTAGTGATTTTGTAAAAAATGGAATTTGGGAAGCAGGTGGAGTTCCACTAAATCTTCCAACAGTTTCTTTAGGTGAAACTCAAGTAAGACCAACTGCAATGTTATGGCGAAATATGTCTGCCATGGCAACAGAAGAATTACTAAGAGCAAATCCAATCGATGGTGTAGTACTTCTTGGCGGATGCGATAAAACAATTCCTGCTCTTTTAATGGCAGCAGCATCAGTTGATCTTCCAGCAATTGTTGTTCCAGGTGGTCCAATGCTTACTGGAACTTACAAAGGAAAACCTTTAGGTTGTGGCACTGATGTTTGGAAATTTAGTGAAGAACTTCGTGCTGGAAAAATGAGTGAAGAAGATTTTCTAAAATCTGAATCTTCCATGATTAGAAGTCGTGGACATTGCAACACCATGGGCACAGCTTCAACTATGGGATGTGTGGCTGAAAGTTTAGGAATGACAATTCCTGGATTAGCTGGAACACCAGCACCTGATTCAAGACTTTTACAAACTGCACAAGAAACCGGCAGATTAATTGTCGAAATGGTTAAACAAGATCGAAAACCAAGTGATGTGATGACCAAAGGATCATTTTTAAATGCAATTGTTGCCTTAGCAGGAATTGGTGGTTCCACAAATGCTGTGGTTCATCTTTTAGCAATAGCAGGCAGATTAGGTATCAAATTGTCCTTGGATGATTTTGATAAAACAGGTTCCAAAGTTCCACTTCTAGCAAATTTACAACCAGCGGGACAATATTTGATGGAAGATTTCTTTAGAGCTGGTGGATTGCTTGCCTTATTAAAAGAATTAAAAGATTTACTTGATCCAAAAGCAATCACTGTGACTGGAAAGCCATTAGTAGATTATTTAGATTCTGCTGCAATATTTGATGAACAAGTTATTAGTAAAAGAAATAATCCTATAAAACTTTCTGCAGGTATTGCTGTCTTAAAAGGAAATCTTGCACCAAATGGTGCAGTAATAAAACCTGCTGCGGCAAGCAAAGAACTACTAAAACATAAAGGAAAAGCTTTAGTTTTTGATTCAATAGAAGATTTTCACAAAAGAATTGATGATCCAAATCTAGATGTTGATAAAGACACTGTTTTGGTTTTAAGAGGTTGTGGACCAAAAGGTTATCCAGGAATGCCAGAAGTTGCCAACATGCCAATGCCACAAAAACTTCTCAATCAAGGAGTACGTGACATGGTTCGAATTTGTGATGGACGTATGAGTGGCACAGCATATGGAACCGTAATTTTGCACGTTTCCCCAGAAGCAGCTGCTCTTGGACCTTTAGCTTTCATTAAAACAGGTGATGTTATTTCTCTTGATGTAGAAAAAAGAACCATAAATGTAGAAATTAGTGATGAAGAACTTAAATCTAGAAAACCAAGTCAAGAAATGCTTAATTCTCTAGCAAAACCTGATCGTGGTTGGCAAAAGCTTTATATAAATCATGTCTTACAAGCAGATACAGGTTGTGATTTAGATTTCCTTGTGGGATCAAGTGGTTCCCAGGTGACTCGTGAATCTCACTAAATCAAATAAAATTAATGATTTAGTTTCCCAAAATAAAGAATTATTTTCATCTGATCTATTTGAATGTCTAACTTATGCCAATGATGCTTCTCATTATTTATTAACTCCCACAATAGTAAGCAAACCAAAATCTGCTCAAGATATTGGTGAAATTTTTAAAATTGTGCAAAAACTCGATTTAGGAATAACTTTTCGATCAGGTGGCACATCATTAAGTGGCCAAGCTATAACAGATTCTATTTTGGTAGATACCAGAAGAAACTTTAAAGATTTTGAAATATTAGAAGATGGCAAAAAAGTAAGAGTTGAACCGGGATTAACAATCAATCGAATCAATGCCAGTTTAAAAAAATATGGTAAAAAACTTGGACCAGATCCAGCAAGTGAAATTGCCTGCACTATCGGTGGTGTGATTTCAAATAATTCAAGTGGCATGGCTTGCGGCACGCAATTTAACACCTATGCCACTCTTTCAAGTCTTAAATTTGTTTTAGCTTCAGGAAACTATTTTGACTCAAGCAAAAATGACTCAGATCAAGAATTAAGAATTAAAGAACCAAAAATCTATCAAGGATTACTTGATTTAAGAACTCGAATTATTGAAAAACCCCATCTTGTGGAAAAAATCAAGAAATCCTATGAAATCAAAAACACCATGGGCTATG
>CAXBQJ010000049.1:0-7338 GCA_963977775.1 uncultured bacterium | reverse complement strand
GCAACGCGACGAGCGGCAATAAGAATGGGATACGACATCATCGCCCATGCAAATGGAACTACAAGCGGTACACCGAATATTTGATAACCAAGAGTTCCTGAATATGTATATTCACCAAATGGCCAAGTTGTTCTTACGCCAATCTGCTCGACAATCAAGGAATAGGTAAAAGTTATAAATAGAAATCTAAAAGCAAAGGCAGCGCGATACGCAAAAAGAGCGTGGAGCAACATTGCTCCTGCAGCCCAATACACAAAAGCAATAGTTACTAACCTAAGTGGCTCGCCAGTTAATAGTGGATATGCAATCTGAAGGCCAATTGCAATCGTTAAGACAGCAATTGAAATTGAACTTTGGAAAGGGGTAATTCTTCTACGCAGATCTCTCTTTGGTCGAAAGTTGCGAATTGACATGTGCTAATTCTGCCTTACAAATAGCCCTTTTCTTTAATAACAGCAAAGCGTGAAAATAGCTCTTCGGCGTACCACTTCTCGCGCTCCGTGGCCTTGATTGCCTCTTTATGCGCTTCACCGCGATAAGCAAAAGTGCTCACAGAGAGTGGATCCTTCCAAAGTGAAAAAGTGCCCTGTAATCCCAACGGTGCTTCACCAATGCCAATTGCATTCAAGAGTCCTGGCGAGTTTTTTAAACTTAATGTCACTGGTGGAACAGATCGCCAAAAAATTGAATTTTTAAAAAATTTAATTCTTGCTCGAGTAATTGCAGCTATCTTCCCGCTCCAGTCTCTTGGGTCTAGTTCTGGTTGAAATGGTCGTTTACCTGACCAGCTTCCGTGAACAGAAATGCATTTTAGTTCAGCGCTGTAAGAAGAACTAGCCACTTTGTCCCAACGTGCTATTAGCTTAGAGTTTTCAAATTCTGAAAGACCATTTTCTTGAGCGATTTTATGAACAATTGACCAAATGCTTTGGCGGCTAAGTCTTTTCCCTTGATTATTCAACAACAACGACTGTTCTTTAGTATCTTTTATCAATGAATTTCTAACTCTTGTTAAATATGATTCAATAAACTTTTCAAGTGTTTTTCCAAGTGGCACAAGTCTTTGTTTAGATCCTTTCCCAAATCGTATTTTGATAATTTTGTTATCTAAATCAATGTCAGATAAATCGATATTTACTAGCTCACTTATCCGAACACCTGTGCCATAAAGAAACTCGAAAATCAATCGATTTCTGATATTTTCACTCGTTGAAGGTTTTATGTTGTCTAAAAGTTTTAAAACCTGATCAATTTCAAGTGTTTTGGGAAGAGATAAAGGTAAATTCAAAGATTCAATATTAACTGCTGGGTCTATTTCTATCTGAGATTCTAAGAAAAGATATTTATGGAAACCCTTTAAGCTGGCAATCATTCTTTGTGTGGATTTTGCCGAATGATCCTTTCGGTGAATTCCGATAACCTTTTTAATGTCTTTTTCACTTATTTTTGATATATTTTTTTCTTTTACATTTTTTGAAAAAAATTCTAAATCCCTTTTATAAGCAGAAATTGAATTTGAAGATAGATTCTTTTCAATACTTAAATGATTAAGATATAGCGTGATTGCTTTATCTAAATTCATTAGGCAGCTATTATTTTCTCCGCTGGTGTATACGACAAATTAAAAGCATCAGCAACTGCCTTGTAAGTAATTTGCCCATCATGCACATTCAAACCTAAACGTAAAGATTTATCATCACTAAGCGCTTTTTTCCAACCATTATTTGCAATTGCTTTCGCGTAAGGCATAGTCACGTTAGTTAGAGCATATGTAGAAGTATTTGGAACCGAACCTGGCATATTTGCTACGCAGTAAAAAATTGATTCATGAACTTTATAGGTTGGATCAGCGTGAGTTGTGGGTTTAGAGTCCTCAAAACATCCACCTTGGTCAATTGCGATATCCACTAAAACTGATCCAGGTTTCATTCTTTTAACTAATTCATTTGAAACCAATTTTGGTGCTTTTGCACCTGGAACAAGTACTGCCCCAATTACTAAATCAGCTTGCAAAACATTTCTTTCAATTTCGAATGCATTAGAAACTAAAGTTTGAACTTTACCTTCAAATAAATTGTTTAATTCTTTAAGTCTGTCAACATTTAAATCAAGAATTGTGACGTTGGCTTCCAAACCAAGGGCGATAGTTGCTGCATGCTGACCAGAAACTCCTCCACCAATAATTACTACGTTTGCTTTCTTAACTCCTGGTACACCACCAAGTAGTAAACCGCGCCCACCTTGAAATTTAAGAAGTGAATGTGCACCAACTTGAGGAGCTAAACGCCCTGCGACTTCAGACATTGGTGCAAGTAATGGAAGAGAGTGATCTTCAAGTTCTACCGTTTCATAAGCAATCGCGGTTGTTTTTGAACTAATTAAGGCGTCAGTACATTCTTTTGATGCAGCTAAATGAAGGTAAGTAAAGAGAATTTGACCTTTACGCATTTTAGAATATTCAGATGCAATTGGTTCTTTAACCTTAAGAATCATTTCTGCCCTATTCCAGACTTCATCACTGGAAGAAACTATTTCTGCACCAGCATTTACATATTCTTCATTAGTAATTGCTGAACCTAGACCGGCATTATTTTCAATAATTACTTGATGCCCATTCTTAATAAAATCAACGACACCTGAAGGAGTGATCGCAACTCTGTATTCATGATTTTTAATTTCCTTAGGAACACCAATTAGCAATCTATGACACCTCTTCTAATCTAAACTTCATCCTACGCTCAATATTTTTATCAGTAATTTGGGCTAACCAATTTCTGCAGCAAATTATCTTCTATCCAAAGCTGCTTTTACAAGTCCTTGAAATAATGGGTGGGCTTGAGTGGGACGTGATTTAAACTCTGGATGAGCTTGCGTTGCAACATAATAGGGATGAACCTTTTTATCTAATTCAATAAATTCAACTAATTTCGAATCAGGTGATAGACCAGAGAAAATAAGACCATTTTCACTAAGTTTGTCTCGATATTCATTATTTACTTCATAGCGATGGCGATGTCTTTCTGTTATTACATTTTTGCCATAGATTTCCTGAACTAAAGAATTTTCTTTAAGGTGAGCATCATAACTTCCTAAGCGCATCGAACCACCCATATCTTTTTTGCCACTAACAACATCGATTTGATCTGCCATCGTGGCAATTACTGGATAAGCAGTATCTGGATCAAACTCAAGTGAGGACGCACCTGGCATTGCTGCAACATTTCTTGCAAATTCAATAACCATGCATTGCAAACCTAAACAAATTCCTAAAGTAGGAACTAAATTTAATCGTGCATAAGTAAGTGCTCCAAGTTTTCCTTCAATTCCTCTTACTCCAAATCCACCTGGAATCAAAATGGCATCAACATTTTCCAAGGCCTTTTTTGCACCATCTAAAGATTCGCAATCATCAGATGCAACCCATTTAATATTTACTTTCGCATTATTTGCAAAACCACCTGCTCTAAGAGCTTCCGAAACTGAAAGATATGCGTCAGGTAAGTCTATGTATTTTCCGACTAATGCAACAACAACTTCATGTTGAGGTTTATGAACTCGTTCAAGTAGTGCATCCCAACTTTTCCAATTGACATCTCTAAAAGGTAAACCTAAACGTCTCACCACAAAGGCATCTAAGCCTTCACGATGCAATACTCGTGGAATGTCATAAATACTTGGTGCATCAACTGCTGCAACAACACCTTCTTGATCAACGTCGCACATTAATGAAATCTTTTTCTTAATACTGTCTGTGACTAATCGATCTGATCTCAAAACAATTGCATCTGGTTGTAAACCGATATTTCGCATAGCAGCAACACTGTGTTGAGTTGGTTTTGTTTTTTGCTCTCCAGAAGGACCAATATATGGAAGAAGACTTACATGTAGGAAGAAAGTATTTTCTCTACCTATTTCGTGACGAATTTGTCGAACAGCTTCTAAAAATGGTAATGATTCAATATCTCCAACAGTGCCACCGATTTCAGTTATTACTACATCAACATCTGCTGTTGCCATTCCTCTAATTCTTCCCTTTATTTCATTTGTAATGTGAGGAATTACTTGAACGGTGTCTCCTAGATATTCTCCCCTTCGTTCCCTTGCAATAACACTTGAATAAACTTGACCGGTTGTAACATTTGCTGATTTAGAAAGTTCAACATTTAAAAATCTTTCATAGTGTCCAACATCTAAATCTGTTTCCCCACCATCTTCGGTTACAAAAACTTCACCATGTTGAAAAGGATTCATAGTTCCAGGGTCGACATTTAAATAAGGATCAAGCTTTTGCATTGTGACTTTTAATCCACGCGAAACTAATAAATTACCCAGCGAAGAAGCGGTTAAACCTTTACCAAGTGAGGAGGCGACGCCACCTGTAACAAAAATGTGTTTCACATTTCCAGTTGGCATTATTCTCTCCGTGTCAGATTTGTTAGTTAAGAAACCCTAACCCCACGGGATTACATTCTATAACGAAACGGTTTTCGACATTCCGATGAGTTCTTTAGCGTGTTCTAATGCCGATGAAGACTCTTGCATTCCTGCCATCATTCGAGCGATCTCACTCAACTTTTCCTCATCTTTTAGTTCATAGACACTTGCTTTAGTGACATTGCCTTTAGCCGATTTTTCAACTTTTAAATGAGAGTCAGCAAAGGCAGCAACTTGCGGTAAATGAGTAACAACAATGACTTGATGCTTCTTCGCTAATTCTTTAAGACGTTTACCTACTTCAATAGCTGCTGCTCCACCAATACCGGCATCAATTTCATCAAAAATCATGGTGCGAGATGTATCTTTTTTAGAAAATATAAGTTCAATGGCAAGCATGATGCGAGACATTTCGCCACCACTTGCAATTTTGTTAATTGGGCGAAGTGGTTGCCCAGGATTGGCGCTGAATTCAAAATCAATGCCATCAATTCCAGATTGATCAAAATAATATTTTTTTCCAGCTGTCTCTAAACCGTTTGCTTCTTCCTTGTTTGAAATCTTCACTTCAAAACTAGCGTTTGGCATTGATAAATGTTTTAATTCAATTCTAATTTCTTCAGATATCTTTTGACCGAATCTAAGGCGATTGTTGTGTATTTCTTCTGCACTTTTAGCTAAATTCTTTCTCAATTCAATTAATTCTTTATTCAATTGATCTAGAATTTTTGGAAAATCTTGAATATTTGATAATTCTGTCTTGATTTCAATAATTCTATTAAGGGCGTCTTTAGATGTTGGACCATATTTTATTAGAAGTTTTTTCAAAAGTGCTCGTCTTGATTCTAATTTTTCAATAATTTCTGGGTCTCTTTCTAAAGACGCAAGGTCACGATTGATTTGTTGAGCAAAATCTTTAATTTGACTCTCAAGTTCTAAAAAAATATTTTTAAGTGTTTCTATTCTTTCACTTTTTTTGGAGCCTATTTCGAGTTCTTTTCTAACTTTTGCTATGAGGACGGTGATGGAATTTTCACTATTAAATTCTCCCCCATTAAGAATTTGATCAGAATTTTGGAGAGATTCAAAAATATCCTCACTATTATTGATTAAATTTATTCGTTCATTAAGGGAGTTTTCCTCATCCATTTCAATATTGGCACTTTCCAATTCTAAAAGAGCTTCTTGTAATTGAAGCTTTTCTTTTTCGTCTTGATTTCTTTTCCCTTCAAATTCCAATAGTTGCTTTTGTTTCTCGATAAAAATTCGATAGTTTTCTTGGTAATTATTTAGTAACTTCAAATGGTTTTCTCCACAATATTGGTCAAGTAAATGCCTTTGATAACTTTGCTTGTTTAATAAAGTTTGATCACCTTGACCATGAATTGTAATAATTTCATCGGTTAACTCTTCTAAAACCGAGCCAGGAATGCTTCTATTGCCAAGGAAAATTTTTCCTCTTGTTTTGTTGGAAATTGTTCTACTAATTTGAACCCCATCATCATCTAGTTCAATTTCTAAATCATTAAGATTTTTTATCAATGAATCTTGGTTCTTAACAGGAATAAAAGCTTCCACGATGGCAGTCTCTTCATTTACACGTATCAGAGAATTATCAATTTTTTCACCACAAATCATTTGAAAAGCTGTCAAAATCATTGTTTTGCCTGCCCCAGTTTCACCAGTTAATACAGTAAAACCAGAAGATAAGTTAAAACTTACTTCTTCAATAATGCCAATGTTTCTGATTCTTAAATCATTAATCATTTACGTTTACTATTTCCACGCCAACCTTCGATAGGTAATTGAAATTTCTTAACTAAAGTTTTGCTAAAAGACTTATTTTCAAGTCTTGCTAGATGGACATAATTACTTGATTTAGTGATCTCTATTCTCATTCCCGGTTTTAAATCAAATGATCTTCTGCCATCAGCGGTTAAGTGTCCATCAGTTCCATCTGCTGGAATTTCAATGGCTATTTTAGAAGAAGGAGAAACAACTAAAGGTTTAGCAAAGAGTGCATGAGCACTAATTGGTACTACACAAATAGCTTCCACACTTGGCCAAACCACAGGCCCACCAGCACTAAAAGCATAAGCAGTTGAACCAGTTGGTGTTGCACAAACTATTCCATCACCTGACAATCTTGAAACAGGTTGAGAATCTATTTCAAGAATTAGATCAAACATGTGACCTGGTTCTGATTTCTCAATTGCTACATCATTTAGTGCAAAAGTTTTTGCAAAAAGTTGATTGTCTTTGAAAATAGAAACTTCTATGGCAAGTCTTTCTTCTTGAATCCAGCTATGAGAAGTGATGGATTTGACCACATCATTTATATGTTCTAATTCTGCTTCGGCAAGAAATCCAACGTGACCTAAATTGATTCCTAAGACTGGAATATTCTCATCTCGAGTAAATTCCACTGCTCTTAAAATCGTGCCATCGCCACCAAAAACTAAAGCTAAATTTTTATCATCAATTGTAGCGTTTGTCCAACCTGAAGTTTTAACAGCTTGTAAAAATTGTTGAGCATCATTATTATCAAAATATAAAGTTACACTTGTATTAGGGTTATAATCATTAGCTACATTTGAAGCAAAAAATAAATTTTTTTCATTAATAGAAAAACCTTTTTTATAACCTTGAGTTTCCCATTGTTCCCAATCAGAAAGTAACGAATCTTCATTATCTTCAAAACATTTTATAATTTTTTTACAATCTTTTAAAACGTTTTTATAAACATGAATACCTGGCATTACTATAATTTTTTTTATTTTATTTTTTTTCATTCCAATATTCTACCATTTCTTCAAACAATGCCCATTCAATTACTGCAAGTCTAGTTTTTTTTGAATCTTTTCCCAATATGAGTTTAAGTACAGGGTACTTGTTCCTATCAAC
>CAXBQJ010000048.1:0-7474 GCA_963977775.1 uncultured bacterium | reverse complement strand
CATCTTTAGAGAAATCAATCTCTTTGAGAAAGTCTCTACCCTGCAAATTCATATGATTTGTTCCTTCTTTGCTGGTTTTGTGCTGAAAAGATGATTCTACCCAACACATCTGAAACAATAAGAATGTGACTACGCCACTTGATACTCCTTCATCACTAAATGACACGCTTTTAGATGAGAAAACTATCTCCAGTTCTGAAGATGGGGATCATGAAAAATTTTCACATTATGTCGAAAAAGACAAAATTGTCGAAAGTGCTGTCACTGGAAAACCTGTGATTGCTTTGTGTGGAAAAGTTTGGATTCCAGGTCGAGATCCTGCAAAGTTTCCAATTTGTCCTGACTGCAAAAAAATCTACGATTCTTTAAAAAAATGAAAATGTCTCTTGCTCCCGTTGAATTTGAACAAGAAAAAAAAGACAAGACTGCCAATACGCTTTGGGTTTGCATCGTTTGGAATGATCCAGTTAATTTGATGAACTATGTAACTTATGTTTTTATGACCTATTTCAAATATTCCAAGGAAAAGGCAGAAAAGTTGATGCTGCAAGTTCATAATGAGGGAAAATCTGTAGTTAATTCTGGTTCCAGAGAAGAAATGGAAAGAGATGTAAATGCCATGCATTCATTTGGTTTATGGGCAACATTGCAAAAATCATGAACGAACAAATCAGGGGATTTAAGCGAATTAGTAAAGAGGAAATTTCACTTAATCTAGAGCAACTTGAAATAAGTTTATTGAATTCTTTGCTCGAACAACTTATTACTTTACTAAAACCTATTGAAAATCAGAAAAATACAGATCCCTTAGAAAGTATTGTAAACATTGATTCTGAAGCACGAAAGCCTGACGATGAAGTTTTATTAAGACTTCTTCCAGATGCATATAAAGAAGATTCTGAATCTTCTCAAGAATTTAGAAGATTTACCGAAAGATCTTTAAGACTGACAAAAATTGAGAGAGCTGATTTAGTACTAAAACAGCTACCTCTCGAAAATGAATCTACATTCATAAAGCAAAAAGACTTTGAGAAATGGTTGACAGTTTTAAATGATTTAAGACTTGCTCTAGGAACAAGAATTGGAATTAGCGAAGAAGACACAGACGATGATTTTGATGAGGAAGATCACGCTCAAGAAATATATTCTTGGCTAACTTGGCTGCAATCAAATCTATTAGAAGAAATATCAAAATAAAAAAGACCTTGGAGTTTATCTCCAAGGTCTTTTTTATTTAGTTCTTAGTGACCTTCGCTCTTAGCAAAAGAACGATCGTCAGCAAAACTCTTCAAACGTGCAATCTTGTAAATTACAAGACCGAACACTGCTTTTGCTAATACGTCAGCAATTGAGTATCCGTATTGACGAAGCACGAATGAATCTGAACCAGCGAACCAGTCATTAGCTGTTAGTTCTCCAATTACTGGGAACAAATAACTAATTGGGTAAACACCCCAGGTTCCGATTAAAGTCAAACGTAATCCTCTTAATTCTTTTGCAACTCCTGCTGGTTGACGACCTAGAGATTTACCTAGTTCAACAAACAAGATGTAAAGAATATAAAGGAAAGGAATTGTTGAAAGTGCACCCCAAACTAATTTTGGTGCCATTTCTTGTGCTACTTCACCTGGATAACCAAGAATGATCATCAAAGCTGAAGCAGGAATCAAACGCACTAATAATGCGCTTTGTACTTTGCTTGCTAATGCAAGAACTGCAATTGTTTCTACAAGTAGCAAAGGAACTGTTAATAACCAGTCAACGTAACGATAGGCTTCGTTGAATCCTTCTCCTGCTTGTAGTGAATAACTTCCACCAACGCTTGCTTGCACATATGCGTGACGGAAAGAATCAAATATTCTCCAGTAGTGATATGCAGCGATACCGGTAACAGTTGCTGATGTAATCAACGCCTGACGGTAACGAGGCAATACGCGGCCTTGCGCAGCTAGCATAAATACTGTTGCAAAAATCATTGATGCTAGTGCAAATGACAAGACGTTGTATACAGCCTGAAATTGTCCATTGGACAATTCAGATATTCCAACCATGCCGACTCCCATGACGACAGAGTAGATCGTTTAAATCTTTACCTTTTTTGGGTTAAGAAAATCCTTAAACTTCTACCACCCGAATTTCGGGCTGTCTAAGACCATAGCCTTAAGTTTCGATTTTGGACAACATTTGAATAAGTTTTGCTTCAAATTTGTTGTTAATACTGATAATTAATGAGGCAAATGGGAAAATTGTTATAAAGCTTTTAGGGCCGGCAGGCTAATGGAAATGAACTAATAGGCTTTGTTTCATTCATATGAAAAATGCACCCATTGGAATTCTTGATTCAGGCGTAGGTGGACTAACCGTTGCTCGCGCAATTCTGGATCAACTTCCAAATGAATCCATTAAATATGTGGGCGATACCGCAAATGGTCCATACGGTCCAAAACCAATTGCACAAGTAAGAAGTCATGCATTAGAAATCATGGACAAACTTGTTGATGAAGGAGTAAAAGCTTTAGTTATCGCTTGTAATACGGCCTCAGCAGCAACACTTCGTGATGCTCGCGAAAGATATGAAGTTCCAGTAATTGAAGTAATTGGCCCTGCCGTAAGACGCGCAGTTTCTGTAACTAGAAATAAAAAAGTTGGAGTAATAGGTACTCGAGCAACAATTGAAAGTGGTGCATATGTTGATGCTTTTGCTGCTGCTCCTGAAATTAAATTAACTTCCAAAGCATGTCCAAGATTTGTTGAGTTTGTTGAAAATGGAATTACATCAGGAAAAGATATTTTATTTGTCGCTAAAGAATATTTAGGACAATTATCAGAAACTGGCATAGATACGGTAGTGCTTGGCTGTACACACTTTCCATTATTGACTGGAGTTATCGGATATACCTTAGGTCCAGATGTAGCAATTGTTTCAAGTGCTGATGAAACAGCACAAGATTTATATCGAGTTTTAGTTTCAAAAAATCTATTAAGTGAAAATGAAGCAAGTAAAGCTTCACACAAATTTTTAGTAACAGGGGAAAAAGATAATTTTGCTAAATTGGCAAAAAGATTTTTAGGTCCTGAAGTAACCGGTGTGGAAACTATATAAAGACAAGATAGGCTAAATGAATGACAAGAAGCGATGGCAGACAACCTGAAGATTTAAGAAATATTAAATTTGAAAGAAATTGGCTGGAAAATGCCGAGGGATCTTGTTTAGTTCATTTTGGAAGAACCAGAGTTTTATGTGTGGCAAGTGTTAGCGAAGGTGTCCCTAAATTTAAAAAAGATTCAGGTGAGGGATGGGTGACAGCAGAATATGCAATGCTGCCAAGATCAACTGAATCAAGATCAGATAGAGAATCAGTGAAAGGAAAACTGGGGGGACGAACCCAAGAAATTTCCAGATTAGTCGGCAGAAGTTTAAGAGCAATTGTTAATAATAAAGCTTTAGGTGAAAACACAATTGTTTTAGATTGTGATGTTTTACAAGCAGATGGTGGAACAAGAACAGCAGCCATTACAGGTGCTTACATAGCTTTAGTTGATGCACTTAATTGGGCACAAAAAAAAGGAATTATCAAATCAGTTGCTGAGGTTTTAATTGATTCTGTTGCTGCTGTAAGTGTGGGTGTTATTGATGGAGAGGTAAGACTAGATCTTCATTATGAAGATGATGTGCGTGCAGAAACAGATATGAATGTAGTTATGACAGGAAGTGGTAAATATATTGAAGTTCAAGGTACAGCTGAAGGAAAACCTTTTGATAAAGAAGAATTAGAAAAACTTTTGGCAGTAGCTGCCAAAGGATGTCAGGAATTGACAAAACTTCAAGCTTTGGCTTTGAAATAATCATGAAAAAAATTGTGTTAGCAAGTGCTAACACTCATAAATTTAAAGAATTTGAAAGAATATTTAAAACCCAATTTCCAGAAATTCAATTAATTTCTCTGAGTGAATTTTCAAATATAGGAGAAATTGAAGAAACTGGGATGACTTTTGCCGAAAATGCCCTTATAAAAGCAAGAAAAGTCAGCCAAAATACGCAAATGGCAAGCCTGGGTGATGATTCAGGTTTAGTTGTTGACGCTTTAGATGGCAGACCAGGAATTTATAGCGCTCGCTACGCCGGTATGGACGCAACAGATGAAAAAAACGTTCAAAAAATTTTGAATGAAATTAAAGATATTGATGATGAACTTCTCACTGCCAAATTTGTCTGTGCTCTTTCCTACGTTGATGTAAAAAATAAACAGGAATTTGTAGTGGAGGGGCAAATGTTAGGAAAAGTTGTGAAAGAAGTTAAAGGAGAGAATGGATTTGGGTATGACCCAATTTTTATACCGGATGGTTTAGTAAAAACCTCTGCCCAGTTAAGTGATTTTGAAAAAGACCAAATAAGTCATCGCGGAGCTGCTGCCAAAAAATTTTCTATAATTTTTCAAAATTTAATCACCTTATAGTAAAGAATAAAGATTGAGGCGATATAGTTAAGCCTTCGGTCAAAAGTAAAATTTGGAGGTTCGTTGGAAATTAACTTCGGAGGAAGAGTCCTCGTTTTAGGAGCAGGATCTGTTGCTCAGTGCACATTACCGCTTATTTTGAAACATTTTGCTAAACCATCTCAAGTCACCATCATAGATAAAGATGATCGAACTGATCGCATAAAAAAAGAAATTGAACAAGGTGTAACTTTTAAAGTTGATCAAATTACAAAAGAAAATCTAAACACCAAACTTTCAACTTACCTTTCCTCTGGAGATTTACTTTTAGATTTAGCTTGGAACATCGATTGCAACGCAATTTTGCAATGGTGTCATGATAATAATGTTAAATATTTAAATACCTCAGTTGAAGAGTGGAATCCATATGTTGATGGAGCTAATAGACCTGTTCTAGATAGAACTTTATATCCAAGACATATGAGAATTCGTGAAATGATGAAAACTTGGGATAAAAAAGGCCCTTCTGCAGTTGTAGAACATGGAGCAAATCCTGGTTTAGTTTCACATTTTACAAAAGCTTGTTTAGTAGACATTGCCAATAAATTGATTAAGGAAAATAAATCTAACGAACAAATTAACAAAGCTTTGCAAGATGAAAAATATAATGAACTAGCACATCTTCTTGGTGTAAAAGTTATACATATTGCAGAACGTGATACTCAAATAACAAATAAACCAAAGCAAGTTGATGAATTCGTAAATACTTGGTCAGTTGAAGGATTTTATGAAGAAGGTATTGCACCAGCAGAAATTGGTTGGGGAACACATGAAAAACAATTGCCAAAAAATGCAAGTATGCACACAGGAAATGGTCCTTGTAACCAAATAGCCATTGCTCAACCTGGTGCAAAAACTTGGGTTAGATCATGGGTGCCAGATTTTGAAACGATTGGCATGGTTATAAGACATGGAGAAGCGTTCACAATTACTGAACATTTAACAGTAAAAGATAGTTCAGGAAAAGATGTATATCGTCCAACTGTTCATTATGCATATTGCCCAGCAAATGAAGCAATAGTTTCTATGACTGAATTAGAAATGCGTCAATGGGATTTGCAAAAAAATCAAAGAATTCTTAACGAAGAAATTATTGATGGAGAAGATCGTTTAGGTGTTTTATTGATGGGACATGAATATAAAGCTTGGTGGTATGGCTCAATGCTTTCGATTCATGATGCAAGAAAATTAGTTCCCGGACAATCTGCAACAACTTTGCAAGTTGCATGCTCAGTTATCGCAGCTGCAATGTGGATGATCGAAAATCCAAATGAGGGAGTGTTGGTCCCTGATCAATTGCCGTGGAAATACGTTCTTGATATTGCAAAACCATATTTAGGTGAAATGAAATCTGTACAAGTTGATTGGAGTCCAATAAAGACTAGAAATGATTTGTATAAAGGATTAAATTCAAGAATTTATGACGAAGATCCTTGGCAATTTAGTAATTTTTTAGTTTAAATTTATTTTGTGCGGGAGAGGGGACTTGAACCCCTACACCTTGCGGCGCTAGATCCTAAGTCTAGTGCGTCTGCCAATTTCGCCACTCCCGCAAACAATACCTATAACTCTACGGCGTACGCTTTTAACTAGTTAAACCTTCCGGAGAATTGCTGTGAAACAAGACCAAATTGAAGCAGAAATAATTGCTGCCAGAGAAAGATTGGCAAAAAATCTTTCCGAATTGGTTTTTGCATTAAGTTCTGAAGGGATGAAACAACGCGGTGTTGAGTTTGCAAAAAAAACTTTTACTCACCCAGATGGTCAGTATCGAATTGAAAGAATAATTGGAACTATTGTCACGACAATTTTAAGTTTAAAAATAATAAGAAAGATTTTCTAAATGGCAAAAACCACTTTTAAAGGTAAAGATGGTTTACCCGTAAGACTTCTAAATGATCGTTTATTAGTCCACATTGATTCCCCAGATGGGGAGAGAAAAAGTAGTGGGGGAATAGTTATTCCTGCAACTGCACAAGTTTCAAAAAGATTAATTTGGGCACGCGTGGTTGCAACCGGTCCAAACGTTAGAAATGTAAATGTAAATGATCGAGTTATGTTTGAACCAGATGAAAGATATGAAGTTGAACTTCAAGGGCAAGACTATATTTTGTTACGAGAACGAGACATTCATGCTGTGGCAACAAATGATTCAGGAGAAGAATCAGCTGGACTTTATTTGTAATGAAGTAAGTTAAGAACATGGCAAAAATTGCAGTTATTGGTGTTGGATACGTCGGTTTAACAACTGCTGTCGGTCTAGCAAATCTTGGTCATGAAGTTGTTGGCATTGATGTGGACGCTGAAAAGATTAACAAATTAAAAAATGGTACATCTCCTATTTTTGAGAAAGATTTAGAGAAGTTTTTAAAAATTGTAATTGATAAAAAAAGTATTAAATTTTCGACAAATTATGAGGATACAAAAACTTGTGACTCAATATTTTTATGTCTACCAACTCCACAACTTTCAGATGGTTCAGCAGATATTTCATATGTAATTGATGCAGTTAAAAAACTTAAAGATTATTTGAAACCAAACTCTAATTTAATAATTAAATCTACAGTACCTGTAAATACAGCAAAGAAAATAATTGATTTGATTCAAGATAATTCCATTTCGGTAGTTTCAAATCCTGAATTTTTAAGAGAGGGAAATGCTTTAGCTGATTTTTTCAAACCAGACCGAATTGTAATTGGAGCGCAGAATCACGTTCACCACACCACCGACCGCATCCGCGCCATACAGTGCCGACGCGCCGTCCTTCAGGACTTCAATTCGCTCCACGGCTTCCATGGGGATACTGAAATGGCTGGCCGGGTAAGCATACATGTCGGAATTCGTGATGAACCCGTCCATGCGGATGTTGAATTCCCAGCCGCGGTGCGGATCGAGGCCACGCGTTGCAATGTTGAGCTGGTTGCCCGTCCCGTCCATGTCGTAGACGAAGACGCCCGGCACCTTGGCGAAGATCTGCC
>CAXBQJ010000047.1:0-7591 GCA_963977775.1 uncultured bacterium | reverse complement strand
AATCATCGCCAATCGTTTTAATTGCAGTGGCAACTATCGTTTGATCAAGTGCAGCTAAAAAAAGTCCTGACATAAGACCAACAAGTATTGGCACGATTTGTTTGTGATCAAGATATGTTTCGGGTTGATACTTGTTTGAGTCATTGCTCATCTATTTACCTAGTTTCTTGTTTGAGTGATTAATTAAGCCTTCAATATCCTAGTCATACCATCTTAAAATTGCCTTAAAGTAGATGACTAACACGCTTAAATCAAGTTCAACTAATATCTTCTTATGAAGGTTAAAACAATACAGAAGTTAATTGTTATCACTTTCTCATTTATTTTAATTTCCTCATCGGCCTTTTCTGTTGAAAATAATCAATTGGCTGATGACGTATTTCAACCTGCTGAATATAAAAAAGCAGACCAAATAAAAATTGAAAATATTGTTACTCGACAATTAAGTAATCCTCTTTATTCCACAGGGTATGGAATTTCTGTGAGAAATATGAAAGATGGAACTATCGTTTTTGAAAGTAATGCTCAAGACTCGATGATGCCTGCGTCTTTAACAAAAATTTACACTGCAGCAAGTTCTGCTCTCACTTTAGATTTAGATGCGAAATTTGTCACAAAAGTTAAATATTTTGAAAATAATATTTATTTAGTTGGGGGAGGAGATCCTCAATTAGGAACAAATTCAAATCCTAATCAAGCCGATTTAGAAGATTTAGCTAAACAAACTGCAGATAATTTAAAGAAGTTTAATGTCTTTGAAGTAAATTTATTTGTAGATGATTCTTCACTAGGACCATTACAACGTCCAACTGATTGGCTTGATAGATATTTTAATTCAAGTGAAATCCATTTAATTTCTGCTTTAAATTTAGATGATCCTCTTGCACCCAAACAAGCACCAGAGGATCCTTCCATTACAACTGGTCAAACTTTTGCAATTTATTTGATAAAAAATAACATTAAAGTAAATGGTTTAGTTTTGAGAAAAAAAGCACCATCTGATGCATATGACGTTGCTTCTGAATATTCAAAATCTATCGCGCAAATTATCGAAGATATGTTAATTATTTCAAATAATCAAGATTCAGAAATTTTAGCAAGAGTATCTTCATCCATCGCACTAAATAATCCATCAACAAATGCTGCAACTGATTTAGTTTTAAAAGATGTTGAAAAATTAGGTATTTCAAGTGTTGATAATGCTTTATCTGACACAAGTGGATTAAGTAGATCAAATAAGATTTCGCCGTCAGACTTTAGTGAATTAATTTATAAATCTGTGCATCAACCAGAAGTAAGTATTCAAGCTGAGGGTGATGATTCCAAATTTTTATTTAAACCAAAAAATTCAATTCCTCCAGATACTTGGCCTGTTTTTACTGGATTACCAACTGGACATGGTCTTGGCACAATGGAAAAAAGATTCGACGAAGATAAATCACCTGGGCGTGGAGTTGTGAGAGCTAAAACAGGAACTCTAAATCAAGTTATTACCCTAGCTGGAACAATAACAACTAAAGATCAAGCATTTTTATCTTTTGCAATTTTAGTAAATAGAGTAGAAAAACCTAATCAGGTAAGAGAAGCATTAGATAATTTATTGAATGAAATAGCTAAATGTAATTGTGCGATTCAAAATGAATAATCCACCGATTTTATTGCAGAATGCAGTATCTAATTTATTAAAAGATTTTGAGCCTGCTGACTTAATTTTAGTTGGATGTTCAGGAGGCGCTGATTCAATCGCACTTGCTTGGAGTGCCTCAGTCGTGTGCAAAAGATTAAATCTAAATCTTGGAGTTGTAATTGTTGATCACCAACTAATTGCTGAATCAAATCAAGTTGCAGAAAATACAAAAAAACAATGTGCAGAATTTGGAATTAATCAAATTATTGTAAAGAAAATTAAAGTTGTATTAGAAAATGAAGGGTTAGAAGCTGCTGCTAGAAAAGCAAGATATAAGGCATTTGAAGAGGTAATAAAAGATACAAATGCGAAAGCATTGATGTTAGCTCACACTCAAGATGATCAAGCCGAAACCATGTTGATGCGTTTGACTAGAGGAAGTGGCGCAAAATCTTTATCAGCAATGTCTGAAGTTAGTGGAAAATATCTAAGACCTTTTTTGCATGTAAGAAAATTTGAAATAAAAGATGCTTTAGAAAAAGAAGATATTAAATATTGGAATGACCCAGCAAATTCAAATAGTGATTTTTTAAGAGTAAAAGTAAGAAATGAGTTGATCCCTAAATTGATTGAAGTATTAGGTGATTCAGTAGTTGAAGCATTAGATCGCACATCGATGCTTTTAAAAAATGACAACGATATTTTGGACCAAATTGCGCTTGATCATTATCAAGAAAACAAGCAATTATTGATTTCTAAATTAGAAGAATTGCCTTCAGCAATTAGAACTCGAGTTATTAAATTGGCTGCTTTAGATGCAGGAGTAAATCCTGGGCCATTTTCTTTTGAACATATTGAGGCTATTGATGCACTTGTTACTAATTGGCATGGACAAAGTCACATTGATTTACCAGGTTTCGTTCAAGCCAGCAGAGTAAATGAAACAATAAGATTTAATTCATCCCGAAAATCTAGTTCCTAAAGGAAATAATGAAAACCTCAGATATTGCGAAAGAAATAGTCCGAGAAGTTTTAAGTGAAGAACAATTAGATAAAAGAATTTCTGAAATTGCTAATCAAATTGATAAAGATTATGAAGGAAAAGATTTACTTCTTTTAGGTGTTTTAAACGGAGCAATCATGGTCATGGCTGATTTAGCCCGACATTTAAAAAGAAATGTGGAAATGGATTGGATGGCTGCATCCTCTTATGGACATGGCACAGCATCTAGTGGAGTGGTAAGAATTTTGAAAGATTTAGATCAAGACATTGAAGGAAGAAATGTTTTGATAGTTGAAGATATTTTAGATACAGGTTTAACTCTTTCTTGGTTAAAAAATAATTTAATTTCGCGAGGTCCAGCAAGTGTAAAAATATTTACACTTTTAAGAAAACCAGATGCATTAGTGATGGATGTAACAGCTGACTATGTCGGATTTGATATTCCAAATGAATTTGTGATTGGTTATGGCTTGGATTATGCGCAGAAGTATAGAAATTTACGTTCAATCGCTACTTTGCACCCAGACGTCTACACCCAAAAGTCCTGAAGCGTAACATCGAAGGTGAGGCAAGTTTTTGCCAAACACCCAAAGTAGATGTAAACGGAGGTTAGGGTTTAACCCTTTCTTTAATGAAAGCTAATAAGTTTTTTCGTGGACCATTTTTCTGGATCACTGTTGCAATAACACTTGTTTTACTGGGCAGCAATGTAATTTCTTCCTCAACAGCTCCTGAAACAATTACTACTTCGCAAGCAGTAATTGCCATCCAAAAAGATCAAGTTAAAAGTGTAAAACTTATTGATCGTGATCAAAGAATTGAAATTACTTTTAAAGATGACAAGAAAGCAAAAGCAGATTTTATTACTGGTCAAGGTGTTGCTTTACAAGAATTATTACAAGAAAAAGTTGACCGTGGATTAATTCCACAAAATGGATACGACACAGTAGTACCAAAAGATAATTTTTTAGTTAATTTACTGTTCTCTCTACTGCCAATAGCTTTAGTTATTTTCTTGCTATTTTTCTTCATGGGTCAAATGCAAGGTGGAAATAGAGTTCTAAATTTTGGTAAAGCTAAAGCACGATCCATTAATAAAGACATGCCAAAAACAACATTTGCAGACGTTGCTGGTGCAGACGAAGCAGTTGAAGAGTTACAAGAAATTAAAGAATTTTTGAGTGAACCTGCAAAATTTCAAGCAGTAGGAGCAAAAATTCCTAAAGGTGTTTTACTTTATGGTCCTCCAGGAACTGGTAAAACTCTTTTAGCAAGAGCTGTAGCTGGCGAAGCAGGCGTTCCATTCTTTTCCATTTCTGGTTCAGATTTCGTAGAAATGTTTGTTGGAGTTGGTGCAAGCAGAGTAAGAGATTTATTTGAACAAGCAAAACAAGCAGCACCTGCAATTATTTTCGTTGACGAAATAGATGCAGTGGGTAGACAACGTGGTGCCGGTCTTGGTGGTGGACATGATGAACGTGAACAAACATTAAATCAACTATTAGTTGAAATGGATGGTTTTGATGTAAACGTTGGTGTAATTCTTATCGCTGCAACAAATAGACCAGATGTTTTAGACCCAGCATTACTTCGTCCAGGAAGATTTGATCGTCAAGTTGCTGTTGAAAGACCAGATCTAAAAGGTAGAGAAAAAATATTAAATGTGCATGCTAAAGGCAAACCAGTTGCTGAAGATGTGAAATTAAATGAAGTCGCAAAAAGAACACCAGGATTTACTGGAGCTGATTTGGCAAATGTTTTAAATGAAGCAGCTTTATTAACAGCAAGAAGTGGTAAAAAATTTATTGATTCATTAATAGTTGATGAAGCTATTGATCGAGTAATTGCTGGTCCACAAAAAAGAACTCGATTAATGAGTGACAAAGAAAGATTAATCACTGCTTATCACGAAGGCGGCCATGCTTTAGTTGCTGCTGCTTTACCAAATACTGATCCGGTTCATAAAATTACAATTTTGCCAAGAGGACGAGCACTTGGTTACACAATGGTTCTTCCAGAACAAGACACTTATTCAACAACCAGAAATCAAATGCTTGATCAACTTGCTTACATGCTTGGTGGTCGTGCTGCAGAAGAAATGGTTTTTCATGATCCAACAACTGGGGCATCAAATGATATTGAAAAAGCAACTGCTGTTGCAAAAGCAATGGTTACTCAATATGGAATGACTGAAAGATTGGGTGCAATTAAATATGGCACAGAAGGAAGAGACGTATTTTTAGGTAGAGATTTAAACCACCAAAGAGATTATTCAGAAGATGTTGCTTCTGCAATTGATGAAGAAGTAAGAAAATTAATTGATGATGCTCATCATGAAGCATATGCAATTTTGGATATAAATAGACCAATTTTAGATAAATTGGTTGTGGAATTACTTGAAAAAGAAACTTTAGATAAAGAAGAAGTTGCGGCAATATTTTCTAAACTTAAAAAACGCCCAAGTAGACCTGCCTGGACTGGTTCACGAAAGAGAAAACCTTCCAAAAAAGGTCCAGTTAAAGCTCCCGTGCGTCTTGTGAAACCAGAAGATACAAAGGCTTCTTTGGAACACCCAAAAGAAACAAGTAATCCAAGTGGTGCTGTTGCTTCTGAAACTAACAAAAATAAAAAATAGTTAGCATTTATGCAAGAAAAAACCCGAATTAGTCCAACAGCAGACCCACTTGCTGATATAGCTCCATCGCAAAGACCAAGTTTTGATGAGAAAAAAATAGAAAATGCAATAAGGGAAATAATTATTGGCATTGGAGAAGATCCTGATAGAGATGGTTTGCAAGACACTCCTGCAAGAGTTGCACGTGCATACAAACAAATGTTTTCTGGACTTTATGAAAGACCAGAAGAAGTATTAGCAACAACTTTTGATTTAAATCATAATGAATTAGTAATAGTCAAAAATATTGATGTATTTTCGATGTGTGAACATCACTTATTACCATTTGTGGGTAAAGCAAGTGTTGGATACATACCAAATAACAATGGACAAATAACTGGACTTTCTAAATTAGCTAGATTAATTGAAGTTTATGCAAAAAGACCTCAAGTTCAAGAAAGATTAACTTCGCAAGTTGCAGATGCTTTGATGAGAATTTTGAAACCACAAGGAGTAATAGTGGTAATTGAATGTGAACATTTTTGCATGAGTATGAGAGGTGTAAATAAACCTGGAGCAATAACAACAACGTCTGTTGTTAGAGGAACTTTAGAAGAACCAGCACTTCGTCATGAAGCATTAACACTTATTTCGCATTCTGCATGAATAGTTTAAGGCGGATTAAACCTCAGGGTTTACCGGCGAAATTAAATAATTTAAATAGAACTTTAATCGTGGGAGTTTTAAATGTCACTCCAGATTCATTTTCTGATGGCGGAGAATTTTCAAATACAAAAAGTGCAATTAATCAAGCTCAAAAATTAATAGCGCAAGGAGCAGATTTAATTGATGTGGGAGGAGAATCAACGAGACCTGGGGCAAATCAAATATCTGTAGATGAAGAACTAGATCGAGTACTTCCTGTTATTAAAGAATTAAAAAATTTAAATATCTTAACAAGTATTGACACCATGAAAAGTGAAGTTGCACTTGCTGCCATAAATGCTGGAGCTAATTTAGTAAACGATGTTAGTGGTGGGCTTGCAGATAAAAACATGCACAAAGTAGTAGCAAAATTGGATGTTCCTTATGTTTTGATGCATTGG
Organism: uncultured bacterium; assembly: GCA_963977775.1. Taxonomy (GTDB): domain Bacteria; phylum Actinomycetota; class Actinomycetes; order S36-B12; family UBA5976; genus ATZT02. Next base: position 1,241 of record CAXBQJ010000047.1, on the reverse strand, counting down.
CGAGGACATTCAAAAAATATGGATGAATTAGCAAGATATAAAAATGTGACAAACGAAGTTATAGATGAGATTCAAAAACAAGTACAAAGTGCCCTTGATTCAGGAATTAGGAAAGAAAAAATTGCAATTGATCCTGGTTTAGGATTTGCTAAGAACCCAGAACATAATTGGGAAATTTTACGTAATATTGATAAATTACTTGAACTAAATTTACCTCTATATATTGGAGCTTCAAGAAAAAGATTCTTAGCAGAATTTTCTATCCCTCAAGATTCAACTGATCCAAAAGATAGAGATTTAGCAACTTCAGTAGTAACCACTTTTGCTGCTTTGAAAAATGTGTGGGCAGTTAGGGTACATGATGTTGAATCAAGTTTTAGGGCAGTTAAATTAATAGAAAAATTAGAAAGTTAAATATGGCAACTGACAAAGTAATAATAAAGGGCATAAAAGCATTTGGCTACCATGGAGTTTTTGATTTAGAAAAGAAAAGTGGCCAAGACTTTATTGTTGACATTGAATACTCTTATGACACTTCAGATGCCATTGAAACTGATGACATTTCAAAAGCAATTGACTATGCTGCTATTTCAAATTTAGTTAATATGGCACCTGATGCTTTAAATACATTATCTAAACAATACATTAAGCTAGAAAAAGGCATTGAGTCTGGCTTTAAAAAGATTGTATGGGTGGATGAGTTATAATATATTTGGTTATGTTAGATAATTATTATATAGGTCCCCCACTTATACCTGGGGGGGAATAAAATACACTTTGTGGTCTCAAATAAAAGTTGTATATTTGTATGATGAAGTTAACTACCAAGATAACGAACCTAACCAAGAAACAACAACGTACTGTTGTCAAAGAGACAGTACTTTGGTGTCAGGGTTTCTTTGGAGTTAACAATAGAAGAAAAGAAGCATTTACATTTAAAGTCACCCCCCAACCCAAAAGACACTTCAAAAAACATGGTAAAATCCATGGTCAATTTGATGAGATTGAGAATGTCCTTGTTGTATATCCTGAGAACAATCCGGATGTTAGGGAACTTATTAAGACAACCATTCATGAGTATACCCATTACCTACAACCAATTCGGTGCAAGTATCATGATTATAATGAGTGGTTCTCTTATGATAACAACCCCCTTGAAGTTCAAGCTCGTTTAAATGAGAAGTTATATAGGAACTGTTGGAAAAGTATTAAGAAGATTATATTGTAGTTTCCCCACCTTT
>CAXBQJ010000046.1:0-7784 GCA_963977775.1 uncultured bacterium | reverse complement strand
TTTAAATGTAGTTTATGGTGGCGATAACGATGGCAGAGCAGATCTTTATACCTCAATTTCTATGAAATTAAATGATGAATATGTATTAGGAATTGGTGAAATGAGTTCTGCTTGGCCAAAAGCTGCTTTAGTTTCCCAAGTTGTTGCTTCAAGATCATATGGATTAGGAAGAATTAATGGAGGATTAAAAGGAAATTGTGGTTGTCATATTTATAACAATTCAACTGATCAAGTTTATGTAGGTTTTTCAAAAGAAAGTGATAACTGGCGTGATGCTGTTAATTCTGCAATTACTGGTTCTGGTCAACCTGCCATTTTAACTTTTAACGGCAAAGTAATAACTGCATATTTTGCTTCTTCAACAGGTGGAAGAACTATGAGCACAATGGATGCTTGGGGTGGAAATACTGCATGGAGTCAATCAGTTGATGACAATTGGTCATTAAATGCAAGAAATCCAAATGCTAGGTGGGGAGTTCGTTTAAGCCAGAGTCAAATGGCTGCAAATTTAGGTTTAACAGATGTAGCAACAATTGATGTTGTTGAAAGATTTAATTCTGGTGCAGCAAAAACAATTGTGGCAAAAGATTCAAACGGTGGATCAGTAACTTTATCGGGAAGAACTTTTCAAGCAAGAATGAAATTAAAATCTACTTATATTGTTGGAGCAGTTGATATTGCCTTAGCAGATACGTTAGGTGGAATACCAACTCAAAGTGGATTTGACGAATTTGCATATCGCGCCCAACAAGCAGCAGCAGACATCGCAGCTTTAACTCCCCAATATAAAGCAGCAAGTGAAAAAGCTGATCAAGCACAAGCTCAAGCAAGTGAAGCAAGAAAAAAATATTTAAATATTAAAAATGAAATTGAAAAAGCAAAAGATGAATTAGCAGCAATTATTAAAGATATTGAAATAAGAGAACAAGAAGCTAAAAATGCTCAATCTCAAGTTGCTGATTCGATAAGAATTTTATACATGCAAGGTTCTTTAGAAACTATTTCAGTTTTACTTAATTCATCTTCCCCCACAGAATTTACTGAAAATTTGGTTAATTTAAGCCTGTATGCTGAATCGCAAGACCGAGTTTTGAAGAAATCTATTGAATTAATTCAAACTTTGGAAGCCCAAAAAACTGAAGCTTTACAGCGAAAGTCTGAATTAGAAGATTTACTAAAAGAAGCTAATTCTTCATTAAATAATGCAAAATCTGTGCTTAAAGAAGCCCAAGCCGTGGAAGAAAAATTGAAGAAACTTATTGAAGAAAAACAAAAAATAATAGATGCTTATAACAAGAGCAAAAAGAAATAGGAGTTAAAAGTTCTTGTTAGTTGCAAAACCAATAAAACTTCCTGCTAATCAATTTGATCACTTTTATAAAGGTGGTAACAGAATTGGAAAACTTAGAAATGGACCGGGCGGACCAATGCGTCCTGAGGAATGGCTTGGTTCCACCACGGCAAGATTTGGTTCAACAGACCAAGGATTAACCGTATTAGAAGATGGCTCAACTTTAAAAGAAAGTGTTTTAACTAATCCAGAATCCTGGTTAGGAAAAGCACATGTGAATAGATTTGGTCCAAGTATTGAAATTTTAGTTAAATTACTTGATCCAGATCAAAGACTGCCAGTTCATTTTCATCCCAAAAGAAATTTTGCTAAACAACATTTAGGTGTAGTGCATGGAAAAACTGAAGCTTGGATTATTTTGGATGCCCCTGAAGATGCTTGGGTTGGTTTGGGATTTTCCCAAAATATGAATTTAACAAAAGTTAAATCAATGGTTGAAAATGAAGATACGAAATCATTAGTTAACTCATTAAATAGAAGAAAAGTAAAAAAAGGTGAAGGAATATTAGTTCCAGCAGGAATACCACATGCAATTGATACTGGAATATTTATTTTAGAACTTCAAGAGCCAACAGATTTTTCTATTCTTTTAGAATGGGAAGGTTTTGCAGTTGATGGTAAAAAAGATGGACACCTAAATTTAGGTTTTGATTTAGCGTTACAGGCTCTTGATTTGAATGCTTTAAATAAAGACGATGTAGAAAAACTTGTTGTAAAAGCTGATTCTGATTCTTCCTTGATGCAATCAATGCTTCCTGTGCAAGCAGAACCATATTTTAGATCCCATTTATTGCAACCAAAAAATGCCACAATTGAATTTGCCCCAGGTTTTTCAATTCTTTTAAATCTTGAGGGAAGTGGAAAAATTAGTACAGAAAAACACGGTAATTTCGAAATATCAAAAGGTGATGCATTTATTATTCCTTTTGAAAGTGGCGGTTGGTCAATTGTTGGAAACTTGCAAGTTTTGTTATCTAGACCACCTGCACCTGATGCTCCGATGGCATCTTTATAAATATTTTTTTAAATAAGATAAGTTAGATTAAATGAATTTAACTCATTCTCCTTTGAAACTAAATAATGTTTCTATAACTTCTGGAATTGTAATTTTCGCCATTATGGGAGGTTTTACATCTTCTTATGGAGTTATGGTTCCATTTTTTAGAAAAGAATTTGGATTGACTCTTGCACAAAGTGGCATCATATTTTTTATTCATGGCATCACGGCTTTAGCTGGTGTGGCAATTGGAACAGTTTCGGTTTCAAAATTTAAAGCTTCTTTAGTAGGTGGACTTGGAGTTCCATTAATGGGCATGGGTGCTTTGTTAATTGGATTTGCCCCAAGTTGGTTGATTACTTTGTTTGGAGTAGCAATAGTTGGCGTTGGTTTTGGTGCATGTGATGCAACGATTAGTCAGTTTTTATCAAGAGGAGGAAGCACTAAAGCAGTTCGTTTAGTAAATATTTTAAATGCTGGTTTTGCTTTAGGTGCAGTAATTGGTCCAATATTAATTGCTTGGTCAATTCCAAATAGTTTTAAATTATTACTTATTTTTTGGTCAATAACTTTCTTTGTTATTGGTTACTTATTCATTTCAAATACTTCAGGATATTTAAAAAGAGATCACTCAAAAACTAAACCTGAAGGGCATAAATTTGTTTTTGCCATGCTTTTATCTGGAATTTGCTTTTATGTGGGAGTAGAAGTTGGTGCCACGGGCTGGATTCCTACCTACATGATTGATAAAAATTATTCAGTTCAAATTGGGGCTACAACTTTGGCAGTTTTCTTTTTATGTTTAGCTGCTGGTCGAATAGTAATTTTACCTATTGCAAAGAAATTTTCTCCCACTGAAATTGTTTTAGTTTCTTGTATTTTTATTATTATCAGCATTAGTTTTATTGGATTAACAAACTATTCTTTAATTGGTTTTGCAATATTAGGTTTTGTGTGTGGTCCAGTTTTTCCCACAGCAATGGTGTGGGCAGTAAGAATTAATCCAGGAGATCCAAGAACTTCAGGATTTATGATGTTTGCAGCAATACTTGGAGCCACAATTTCTCCCACATTAATGGGTGTAATTATGGATTCCACTGGAACCGCAATTGTTCCTTGGTTATTAATTGTTCCAGCAATTTTATCTTTACTAGTTTATGTTTTAGCAGCAAGACAAAAAATTGCTGAACATATTGAACATCATTAAATATCTAAAGATTTTATTGCTGAATTGAATTCATTAATCTTATTTTTTATTTGATTTTCATTTAATTTTAGGTGTTCTAAGATTGTAAAACGATCTGGTCTTGTGGAAGGTGCTTTGTTGATAATTTGCATAAATTCATCATCATTAAAACCTAAATCAAGATGAGTTAGTGGTAATTCGTGTTGGGCAAGTGAAAAAGCAAGCTCATCAAAATTTTCATCATCTTCTCTTAAAAATGTTGCAAATAATGCACCGACTCCAACTTGTTCACCGTGGGGTTTTGTTCTATCTGGATATAAAAGATCAATCGCATGTGAAATTTCATGACAAGCTCCACTGCACGGCCTACTTGTTCCTGCAATTGCCATAGCAATCCCAGATAAAACTAAAGCTTCACTTAATGCAACTAAAAATTCATCGCTGCCAATTGAATCTGGTCTTCCCAATAATGCTTCTGCACTAATTCTTGCCATCGATGCAGCTAGTCCATCCATTTTTTCATTATTTTCTTTAACAGCTAATTCCCAATCTTTAACAGCAGATAAATTACTTAACACATCTCCAATACCAGCTTTGATGAATCGATTTGGTGCAAGTTTTATTGCATCTAAATCAACTACTACTGCTAATGGCGCATTTACTCCAAATGAACCTCTGCCACCTTTATCTTCCAAAATACTTACTGGGGAGGCAATTCCATCGTGGGCAAGATTTGTAGCAACAGAAATCATTGGTATTTCTAACTTTGTAGCCGCATATTTACAAACATCAATAACTCTTCCACCACCAACGCCAACTACAGCATCATAATTTTTTTTCTTTAAATCTTCACTAAGTTTTAATGCTGCATCTAAGGAATTTCCAGGTGAAATATAAACTTGAGCATTAGGAGCAATTTTCTTTAATTTTTCAGAAAACTTTTTACTTCCACCCTCACTCATTACTAATGCAATATGACCATTTGCAGAAACTCTTTGATCAGCTAAAACTTGAGTTAAATCTTCTAGAGCACCTTTTCTTATATCTATATATAAAGGAGTTTCAACTAATCTTTTTAGTAATGGCATACAATCAACCTAGCCTTTGCTAAATCATCATGGTTATCAACTTCAACCCAAGACACTTCACCAATTGGTTGTAAACCAATTGTGCCTCCCCGATCAACATATTCTTGGTAACCATCTTCATAGTAAAGATCAGGATTTAATCTCCAAGTTGCTTCCAAACTTGCTTCTAGTTCATCTGCTGCATCAGGTTCAACAAGTGTTAAACCAATGTATTCCCCATATGCAGATTTTGGATCCATTTGTTTAGTTATCTTGGATAGATTTCCTTGTTTATCAACTGTTAATTTCATTTCTTCTTCGGCTAACTTTTTATGGGTATCAACAGCTAATAAAATACTTGGGCCTCTATTTGAGAGTAAAGTTTCTTGCACTCCAACTGGATGAACAGTGTCACCATTTGCTAAAAGAAAACCTTGGGGGAATAAATCTCTAGCACACCATAGGGAATAAGCATTATTCCAAGTTTCTGCCTTATCGTTATTGATTAATTCGATAGTTACCTTATGTTTTGATTCCAAATCTTTTTTTATATTTTTTACTGCTTCTGATTTATATCCCACAATAATTGCTACATCATTTAATCCCACTTTAGAAAAATTACTTAAAGTTATATCAAGAATCGTATTTTCTTCATCAACTGGAACTAAAGCTTTTGGCAAAGTATCTGTGTAAGGGCGAAGCCTTCTTCCAGCACCAGCGGCAAGTACTAGCCCAAGCATGAATTTTTACCTCATTCGTAAAACTATTTGCTTAAAAATTCCTCGTAGGTAGTCTTTCATGTTTATCAAGTCACTTCCCATATTGAGTAGGCTCGTTATCACCATGGCATTTAATTCCAGAAGATTTGATTCCAATCCTTGGTATTTGCGCATCAGACGCATGATTGGTGCGGCATATCAAGCATGGATTGCAAATGATCCTGAAGCAATAAGTGAATTTAAAGATGTTAAAAATAATTCAAATAATTTTGAAGTTTTAGCTTATTTTGGTGATGATTTATCACGTTCCTACCAATTACAACAATGGCTTCCAGTTTATGAAGAATTAAATAAAACTCATAAAGTACAAATTATTTGTAGACAATATCCAACCACTAAACATATTAGAAAATTAACAAGTTTACCTGTAAATTCTGTATATGATTTCTTCACTTTAACTGATTTAATTGAATCAAATAATTACAAAGTAATCTTGTATGTAAATAATTCTTTTACAAATTTTCAAAGTATGGCTGCCAAAAAGGCTTTTCATGTGCATTTAAATCACGGGGAGTCTGACAAAATGAGTATGACTTCAAGGCAAATGTATGCATATGACGTTGTGGCTGTTGCAGGCCAAGCTGCAAAAGATCGTTTAAGTAATTCCTTGATCGTAAAAGATGAAAATAAGGAAGTAGTAATTGGTAGACCTCAACTTGATTTATTGGGTAAACCAATAGATGTAGACCAAAACAGAAAAATATTGGTTTATGCTCCAACCTGGCATGGGGATCAAGAAGCAAATAATTATTCATCAGTTGATTGTTATGGGGAGCAAATAATTGATGCTTTACTCAAAATTGAAAATTCAACAGTGCTCTATAAACCACATCCAAAAATTATTTCAACCAAAGCTGTAATTTCTTCTAAACCTCATAATGCGATTCTTAAAAAATTAGAAGAGGCAAATTCAAAAGATAAAAATGCGAATCATCGCCTAGTATCAGGAGATCCTTTACCAGTTTTGCAAGTTGCAGATTTATTAGTTTCAGATATTTCTGCAGTAACACTTGATTATTTGTATTTGAAACCAAATGGGGCCATGTTGATGTGTGATAGAAGAAGTAATACTGAGATATTTAATCAAGTAGCCCCAGTTTCAAAAGCAGTTACAGTTATTGATAAAAGTAATATCTTAAAAATTGATGAATTAATAAAGAATCACTTATCAGGAAATTTTGATAGAAGTAGATATTTAGAATTAAGAAATTATTATTTTGGAGAAGCACAGCCTGGATCTAGTGTAAAAAGATTTATTTCAATGGTTGATGATTTAATTAAACGTCGTGACCAACGTGTGGCTCAAATGCCCACGTCTAAAAATTAACCCAAGCCGCTTTAGCTCAGTTGGCAGAGCGTTGCTCTCGTAAAGCAAAGGTCTCGGGTTCAATTCCCGAAAGCGGCTCTCACAAAATTAGTTGGTTGTCCGAATCAGAGTTGAATTTTCCACCGTTTTGCCACCCTTTTTGCTAAGTATTGAATTGTTGAATTTTATTTGAACTTTTTTAAAGTTCTCAGAAATCATTAAGATTTCAGTATTAGATTGAAAACATGAAAAATTCGTTTTGGAAATTACTCCCTCATGTAAGAACTGATAGAGATTTAACTTTTGGAGAAAGAGCAGCCGATGCAATGCGAAATGGTATGGGATCTTGGCCATTTGTATTTTCAGCATTGTTCTTTTTAGGTTTGTGGATGTTATTTAATGGTAGACATGGTTTTGATCCATTTCCTTTTATTCTTCTTAACCTAGTTTTATCGTGTTTAGCTGCTTTACAGGGAGCAATTTTGTTAATTGCGGCAAAAAGAGCAGATCAAATTGCAAGTGAGTTAGCTAAGCACACTTTTGAAGTTGATCAAGAAACCCTTAATTTGACTAAAGAAATAGTTCTTTTGACTAAAAGAATAGATGAATTAACTAAAGCAATACATGATCACATTAAGAATTCTTAATCAGATGATCAGATTAATCAAAAGCTAAAGATTAGGGATAAAAATACAATATATTGATTTTAAAAAAGCTCTATTTATTATAAAAAACTTAAATGTCTGAAAGTAAATTAACCTTTGCGTCAACTTCAAGTTTTAGGAATGCTCTCATAGCCAAAAACTTAGTTCCTTACAAAGTTGACGGGGTTTATACCCCTAAGGCGAATCCACAAATTTATGAAACAACACTTTCAGACAGTCCTGTTTTGGATTCCCCTGATGAGTATATTTCAAAAGACCCCTTTGGAAATAGACTATATAGTCTGAACCAATATGGCCCCGAAGGAGGTTATAATTTAGATATTACTTACAATAGACCACCATTACCGGTAAATTCCAACCAAGGTGAGTACAATCCCAATGACACACAAATGGATTTACTCAATCTAAGTCTGCCGCTAAGATGACTATTGAT
>CAXBQJ010000045.1:0-7910 GCA_963977775.1 uncultured bacterium | reverse complement strand
CTATATGACGGAGAAGGAGTTTGACAAATACATTAAACCATTCAACAAGAAGTATGATGCCAAGCGATTGGTTGAAGCTAACAATGGGCTATAATGGTGTAATGTTAGACGCAATTAGATTAGTGTGGGCGATAATGACTGCGTTGGTCTCAACACCTACGCCTACAACGCCACCACTTTGTGATGTTAAACAAGAGATACAGGATTGTGAGAAACAAAAATGATACCATTTACACATGCAATCGTTGATGACGATGGTGAAGTAATCCGTCAATATAGATGGAGTAATAAAGAGGCGAAGTGGCATAAAGAACAAGGCAAGAATGTTATCAAGCTAGAAGTAACTAAAGAACCTGTGAAGTCAGCGTTTGATATTGCATGGGAATTGGTGGGGGCTTGTCCATTCTAATGGTTGCAATAAGAACAATGCTAGATGATAGGAAGTTAGCCCACAAAGTTAACGAATTGCTATTAGTAGAACCTAACATCACACAGAAAGAAATCTGTGCGAAGTTGATTACGAATTGGCATAGGTTAAAGTATTTAGAAACACAGGGCTATTTTAAATTAGCAAGAAGATTTGATGCTAATTCTTACATTGTTTTATCTGACAGCATGTCAACTTTTGATATTGGCAGAAATAGAGGAGGTGTTGGTAATGCATTGCAAAAAATTAAGGCACCAATAATTGTGGCTGGAATTGATTCAGATCGTCTCTATCCCATTAGACAGCAAGCAGATTTAGTCTCAGCGCTACCATTTAAATCTGAACTAAATGTAATTTCCTCTCCTTTTGGCCACGATGGATTTCTTATTGAAGTTGACCAAGTCGCACCAGTTATTAAAAAAACACTAGAAATCGCAACCGAAAAAATATCTTAAGTTGGGACGAATAAGTCCCTTAAGTATTGTATTTTTTTAAGTTAATCATCAAACTATCGAAATGAAATATAAGTTTATTTCTTTAACTTTGCTTTTAATTTTTGCAATTTCCACTCCTGGGGCAGCTGAAGTTACTGTTGAGTCAGATCAAGACGGTGAAAGTTACAAAATTACGGGAGAATTGATTCTTGACGATACTTTTTCAGGCAATTCTGAAACTCAAAAAAGTGCTGCAACCTGCGCAGGTTGTAGATGGTTAATTACTCATATTTGTTTTCTGGAAGACGAACAAGGAAGGGTTCAAGATTGTGGTGGGAAACCAATAACATGTGAACGACCAGATGAATCATTAGGAAGAATTATGAGTGTCTGGAGAAAAATGGGTGAAAATGAACCTTGGTTATCTTTAGGCGTTGTTTGTATAGGAGAGAAAGGACCAACTACACCTGAAACTTTAGTGACAGGAATTAAGGAACAATCTGTTCAATTTTTACCACGCTTATTGCCAACCACTCAGCCTGCAAATCATGTTTTAGTAAATACTGATGTGTATTTTCAAAGTAACCAAGTAAATAACTTTGGACCTATAACAGTTGTTGTGACTGGAATTCCAGTTACTTTAACTGCTTCGGCAAACTGGCAATGGAATTTTGGTGATGGTGAATCAATTTCAACAACTAATAGTGGTGGAAATTTTCCTGATGGAATCATTAGACATTTATATAAAACTAAAGGAATAAAAACGATCAATGTTACAAACACCTGGAATGCTAAATGGTCAACTAAAAATAAAACTGCTGTGCCAGTTCTAGGTAATTCCATTACACAAAGCTCGAGCTTTTCCTTGCAGGTACATGAAGCAGGTGGAGTTTTAACACGCTGAGGTTTGAACCCACAGAGGTGCGAAAACTCAAATAGGTGACAGAATAGGAATCCGGGCCGGTCTATTTGACAGGCCCTTAAGTGCGTAATCACAATTGAGGGGAAGAAAAATAGTGGCATTTCTTGGCAAAATTTTAGGTAAAAAAGAAGTTAAAAACCCTGCCGCTAAGAATATTTCTAAACCAGCTTCTAAACCAGTTGCAAAAAAACCTGCAGCTAAACCTGCTGCTAAGAAACCAGCAGCAAAACCTGCAGCTAAATCAATTCAATCAAAACCAAAAGCTAAACCAGTAGTCAAAAAGCCAGCAGCAAAACCTGCATCAAAGCCTGTAGCAAAGAAGCCAGCAGCTAAACCAGTTGCAAAAAAACCTGTGGCTAAGCCTGCTGCTAAGAAACCTGCAGCAAAAGTAATTACTAAAAAAGTTTCAACTAAAAAGATTACTAAGCAAGAACCAAAGTCAAAAACAAAGAAAGTTGTCGCAAAGCCAACAACTAAATTAAAACCACTTAAACAAGCTAAAACAACCAAACCAGTAAAAGAAGAAAAGAATAACAAATCTACTAAAGCACAAGTTCCAGCAAAGTCAGCAAAAGATTTAAAAAATTTAGTCAAGGGTAAAAAAGACAAAGAATTCGCAAAGGTCATCATGGTTGATGGTGAACTTGTCACGGTAGATGAAGTTGATGAAATTGATCCAGCAGAGCTTGAGGCAATTGCTGAAATTGAAAAAGAAAGTTTAGCTGAATTAAGTGAAGAGATAGCAGAAGTTGAAGAAACAGAAGAAACAGATGATGAAAACACAAAAATAAGTGCAACTGTTGACGAATCAGAGGCATTTGTTATTTCAGACACCGATGACGCTGATGAACCAACTCAAAAAGTGACTGTTGCAGGAGCTACTGCTGATCCTGTTAAAGACTATTTGAAACAAATTGGAAAAGTTGCACTTTTAAATGCGGAACAAGAAGTTGAACTAGCAAAAAGAATTGAAGCAGGATTATTTGCCGAGGAAAAATTAGCAGCAGGTGGAATTAAAGATCGTAAATTTAGAAAAGATTTGGAATGGATTGCAGAAGATGGGCAAAGAGCAAAAAATCACCTTCTAGAGGCAAATCTTCGTTTGGTGGTTTCTTTGGCAAAAAGATACACAGGTAGAGGAATGCTTTTCTTGGATCTTATCCAAGAAGGAAATTTAGGTTTAATTAGAGCAGTTGAAAAATTCGATTACACCAAAGGTTACAAATTCTCAACTTACGCAACTTGGTGGATTCGTCAAGCCATCACTAGAGCAATGGCTGATCAAGCAAGAACTATTCGTATTCCAGTACACATGGTTGAAGTGATTAATAAATTGGCGAGAGTTCAAAGACAAATGTTGCAAGATTTGGGTCGAGAACCAACTCCTGAAGAATTAGCAAAAGAATTAGATATGACTCCAGATAAAGTCATTGAAGTACAAAAATACGGTAGAGAACCAATTTCACTTCACACTCCACTTGGAGAAGATGGGGATTCTGAATTTGGTGATTTGATTGAAGACTCTGAGGCAATTGTGCCAAGTGATGCAGTTTCATTCACATTGCTTCAAGAACAACTTGACAGTGTTTTAGACACTTTAAGTGAACGTGAACGTGGAGTTGTAAGAATGAGATTTGGTTTAACAGATGGACAACCAAAAACTTTAGACGAAATTGGTCAAGTCTATGGAGTTACCAGAGAAAGAATTCGTCAAATTGAATCAAAAACTATGTCTAAACTAAGACATCCGTCGAGATCACAAGTTTTAAGAGATTACCTAGATTAGTTTTTAGCTTCTAATCTGTTTGTTTCATCAACGTATTCTGTGGCAATCATTTTTAATTTTTCTTCATGTTTTTTCGCATGATGCCCACAAAATATCAAGGTTCCACCTGTTGGAAGAGTTACGCGAACATATGCTTGAGCACCACAACGATCACAACGATCAGAAGCGGTAAGAGCTGGTCCTGCAGTTAACGTTGAATTCACTATTAGGGCCTTTCTACTCAACTAGGTTCCTAATTCAATCATCATGGCAAACAATTTTTTTGCAACTCGAGGGGGACTATGGCGTGTCGGTGAGGCTTGTCACCTTGAGTAAAAAGGTGTTGCGTATCAAGGCAAAGTCGTTTAAACCAAGCAGAATTGAGGTCACCCATAAATTTAAAATCAATTAAAGAGGAACAGTGAATTCTGCCACCAAAGTTTCGAATGCAGAATATAACGCCAAAAACTTATCAGTTTTAGAAGGTTTAGAAGCTGTAAGAAAAAGACCTGGAATGTACATCGGTTCAACCGATGGACGTGGATTAATGCACTGTGTTTGGGAATTAATTGACAATGCCGTTGATGAAGCTTTAGCGGGATTTGCCAAAAAAATTCATGTTAAATTAATGCCTGATAATTCAGTAGTTGTAATTGATGATGGGCGCGGTATACCTGTAGACATTGAACCAAAAACAAAATTAACTGGTGTTGAACTTGTGATGACCAAATTGCATGCGGGTGGAAAATTTGGTTCAGGCTCTTACACCGCATCTGGTGGATTACATGGTGTTGGAGCATCTGTTGTAAATGCTTTGAGTGTGCGCATGGATGTTGAAGTTGATAGAAACGGTAAAACACATAAAGCCTCGTTTCAACGCGGTTCAACTGGAGTTTTTAAAGGCGAAGGACCAAATGCCAAATTTGCTAAAGAATCAGGATTAAAAGTTTCGGGTAAATCAGCGAAACAAACTGGAACAAGAATTAGGTTTTGGCCAGATCCTGAAATATTCATTAAAGAATTACATTTAGATGCTGCTGCATTGATGCAAAGAGCGAGACAAACAGCATTTTTGGTGCCAGGTTTATCAGTATTAGTTTCAGATTTAAGAGATAAAGAAATTACAGAAGTTGAATATAAATTTAAAGGTGGAATCACAGAATTTGTGGAGCATATCTCTGCTGGGGAAGCAATCACATCTGTCGTCCGATTGCAGGGCAAAGGACATTTCAGTGAAACTGTTCCAGTTTTAGATGACCAGGGTCATATGAGACCAAAAGAAGTTGAAAGAGATATGTCAGTAGATATTGCAATGATGTGGAATAACGGATACGACACAGAGGTTAAATCTTTTGTTAACGTTGTGGCAACACCAAAAGGTGGAACTCACGTTGCTGGATTTGATAGAGCGATTGTGAAAGTTATAAATGACCAATTAAAAGGTCAAAGAATTTTAAAGAATAATGAGGATAGTGTTTTAAAGGAAGATATTTTAGAAGGTTTAACTGCAGTAATAAGTGTTAGACTTCCTGAACCTCAGTTTGAAGGACAAACAAAAGAAATTTTAGGAACTCCAGCTGCACAAAAAATAGTTACACAAGTGGTAAGTGATGAATTTACTAATTGGTTTAAGAATCCACCTCGAGGCGATAAAGCAAAAGCAAAAATTTTACTAGAAAAAATTGCTAATGCGTCAAGAGCAAGAATCGCGGCAAGAAATCAAAGAGATGTGCAAAGAAGAAAAAATGCCATCGAATCTTCATCTTTGCCTGCAAAGCTTGCAGATTGTCGATCAAATGATGTTGAAAACACAGAACTATTTATTGTTGAAGGCGATAGTGCATTAGGAACTGCAAAATTAGCAAGAAATTCAGAATTTCAAGCTCTACTACCGATTAGAGGAAAAATTCTGAATGTACAAAAGGCTTCAGTTGCAGATGTATTAAAAAATGCTGAGTGTGCTTCAATTATTTCAGTCGTGGGTGGTGGATCTGGTAGAACTTTTGAATTATCAGATATTAGATATAGCAAAATTATTTTAATGTCAGATGCAGATGTTGATGGTGCTCACATTAGATGTTTATTACTTACTTTGTTTCACAGGTATATGAAACCACTTTTAGATAGTGGAAAAGTATTTGCAGCTGTTCCTCCTTTGCATCGAATAGAAACTGTGGCCAGTGGTAAGAAATCTGGAGAAATTATTTACACATACAGCGATGATGAAATGAGAAAAACGGTTGCTGCCATAGAAAAAGCTGGAAACAAAATAAAGCAACCAATTCAAAGATATAAAGGTTTAGGAGAAATGGATGCGAAGCAATTACGAGAAACAACGATGAACAGAGAAACAAGAACTTTACGAAGAATAAATGTTAAAGATGCAGAGGAAGCAAGTGAAGTATTTGATTTATTGATGGGAACCGATGTAGCGCCTCGGAAAGAATTTATAGTTCATGGAGCAGATGAACTAGATAAATCAAGAATTGATGCCTAAATTTTTATTCAACACTGCCAGATGAATGACCTGGAAATAGGTGTGCATCAGGATTAATTGCAACTGCAGCATTGTTTACAGCTGTGGCTGCTTCACCAAATCCAACAGAAATAAGCGCAACTTTTCCAGGATACGTTGCGATATCTCCAGCAGCAAAAACTCTTTCAATATTGGTATGCATTCCAGAGTCAACCACAATTTTTCTTGCTTCTAAATTTAAACCCCAATTTGCAAGGGGACCTATATTTGCAGTGAAACCTAGCGCTGCCACCAAAGTTTGACAAGGAATTTGCTTGGTTTCATTTGTTTTTGAATTCTTATATTCAATTTTTTCAATATGAGAAGTTCCAACTACATTTATAACTTCTGATTCGGTAATTAATGGGATACCTAATTTTTTTACATGTTCAACAGTTGCTTCATGTGCTCTAAATTTATCTCTTCTATGAATTAGCGTGATTGATTTTGCAATCGGATGAAGTTCATTTGCCCAATCAAAAGCAGAATCTCCTCCACCAACAATTACTACATCTTTTCCTTGGTGTTCAGATAATTTTGGTACGAAATGAACTAGACCTTTACCGCTCCAACCATCTGCTGCAGGCAAAGGTCGGGGAGTAAATTTTCCAATTCCTCCTGTGATTATTACGGCTTTGGCAGTAACCGAATCTGTTTCTGAAGTAATGGTGACTGATTTATCAGGGTTTTTTGTCAAAGTTGTAGCTGTTTGATTTAATAAAAATTTTGGATTAGATGGTTTTGCTTGATTCAAAAGATTTTCTATTAAATCTTTTCCTTTTATTGCAGGAAATCCCCCCACATCAAAAATAGCTTTTTCTGGATACATGGCAGTAATTTGTCCACCAGGTTCTTCCAAACTATCCATTAGAGCAACACTCATTCCTCTAAAACCGGCATAGTAGGCGCCGTATAAACCGGCAGGACCTGCACCAATGATGAGGATGTCGACGTTGTGATTTGCCATGTATCTATTCTGCTCTATCTGAGAATTTTTGCATTACCGGCTTTAAAATTTAATCTAAACGGTGACTAAATCTTCAGTTTTCTTTACTGCCTCGCTAATTAATTTTCCTGATTCTGAGACCAAGACTGATCTTCTTGGAGTTGCAAAGTATTTAGATACATTTGCAAGTTCATCTGCAACGGTTTTGCGTAATTTTTTAGTACTTGCCAAAATAGACTTTAATTCAGAAATAGTCTCATTTAATTGCTTTTGTTCGGTTTGTAATTCTAATTTGGACGTTTTAGTAAGACGTCTTAAAGGCATATCCAAAATTTGACAAAGATATTTTCAAAATGATTAAGAACAAATTAAATGAATGGGGAACCGGAAATCCAGTTGGAATGGCTGGGAGTTTAGATAAATTCAGTATTGTTAATAAAAAAGACGATGAAGAAATGAATGAAGATGGTTTTCCAGGTGGAATTGGAACGGGATTAAATCTTCCAGGTGGATATATTAACGGTGCACCAACTGGTTCAACAAATGAACAAAGTATAGCTGAACAAGCATTAGCTAATTTCTTAAAAGAATATTTTACATTAAACGAAGATGATTCAATGGGAGGTGGTGGAACAGGCGGTGGTAATGTGACCGATGGAGTATTGGATGACCAATTATTCCGTTCAGCATATTTGCCTGGTTGGGATGCATTTGACCTAAATGGACAAAGTTATGCAGAAATCGTTGGATATACAATGATTGGACATGATAGTAAATCTCATATAGCTAAAACTGGTAATGTTAAAATACCAGAAGCAGCAGCAGTCGCAATAACCTGAGTAGTACCAGATGTTGATCCGCCAAAATAGATACCAGTACCAGTTGTTGCCAAGCTAGTAAT
>CAXBQJ010000044.1:0-7944 GCA_963977775.1 uncultured bacterium | reverse complement strand
AAATAAACTTCAAGTAATTCTTTCAAACCTAGAGTTCGAGGTCTTCCATCTACAAGTGCCACATTATTAATTGCAAAGGATTCTTCCATTGGAGTTAAACGATATAAATCTTCCAAAACCTTGTTTGGTTCATGGCCGTTTTTAATTTCAACAACAAGTCTCAAACCCTTTTCACCATCTGTTAAATCAACTACTCTTGAAATTCCTTGTAGTTTTTTACTTTCAATTAAATCCTTCATTCTCTCGATAACTTTTTCTGCACCGATGTTGAAAGGTAATTCGGTAATAACTAAACCTTGTTTTTTAGCTCTTACGGTTTCAAGTTGCACACTTGCTCTCATTCGGAATGCACCTTTACCAGTTAAATAAGCTTCCTTCATTCCGTCACCAACTAATACTTTTCCACCACTTGGAAGATCTGGACCAGGTATTATTTTCATTAATTCTCTTGGTTTTATTTCAGGATTTTCAATCAATGCAAGAAGGGCATTCACAGTTTCTCCTAAATTATGCGGAGGCATATTTGTTGCCATACCAACTGCGATGCCTGTTGCACCGTTTACTAATAAATTTGGAAAAGCTGCTGGTAATACTTCTGGTTCTACTTCTCGACCGTCGTAATTAGATTTAAAATCAACTACATCTTCATCTATGGAAGCGGTTAAACCCAAAGCAGTCGGTGCAAGTTTGCATTCTGTGTAACGCATTGCAGCTGGACCATCATCTAAAGATCCAAAATTTCCTTGGCCATCAATTAAGGGAATTCTTAATGAAAATGGTTGTGCCATACGAACAAGTGCGTCATAAATTGCACCATCACCGTGCGGATGTAAACGACCCATAACTTCACCAACTACACGAGCACTTTTTACGTGTCCTCTTTCTGGTCTTAATCCCATTTCATTCATTTGGTAAAGAATTCTTCGTTGCACAGGTTTCAAACCATCGCGAGCGTCAGGTAAGGCTCGTGAATATATAACTGAATATGCGTACTCTAAAAATGAACCACGCATTTCTCTTGATACATCTATATCAATAATTTTTTCAGGCAATAATGGCAAAGTTGGATTCTTTGGTTTGCGCGAAGCCATTTATACCTCAAAATAAATAGAAATTAATTGCTTTTAAATCATGCCTTTTATAAATGGGAAATTAAGGCTGCCACTCCGAAAACTGATTAACTTAGTGGCCTTTTGAACCAAAAAGTATTTCATCCCAACTTGGAACAGAGGCACGTTTACCTTTTGCATGTTTTGGAGATTCATTAACAGCAATTGGTTCAACTACTTCTTGTATTGCTTCAACTTTTTCGATTGGTTTTTGAACTGGAGCAGGTTGAATATTGTTTGCAACAGCTTCAGGTTTTGCTTGAACTACTGGAGGATTTACCTCTTGTTTAGGAATTGGCACAGTGTTAGATGAATCTTGTTTAACTCCATCTGGAGTAACCCATTTTGGAAGTTCTTCTTTTACTTCTTCCACAATTTTTGGAACACTAACAAGTTTTGGGGCAACATGTTCAACTGTTGGAGTGTGAGTTATTTCTGGTGTTACATCTAAAAGCCAACGTGCGACATCATCAAGTGGTGCAATTGTTGAAACATCTGGATCATATGCCCAATGTGCTTCTGTTTCACCTTTTTTCCCAACGAATGAACATGCAATATTCCATCTACCATCTTCGCGACGCCATGCATCCCATTTAGTTGATTCAATATCTCCACCGCCGTGCAAGATTCTTGTTTGCACTATTTCGTCAAAAGCAGCACTTCCATGTGCTCTTCTAATTTCAGTTTCTCTTGCTCTTTTTGAAATCCAATATCTTTCTTGTAAAACAGGTGGTTCAAATCGTCTGATTCTTTCTAAGGGAATGCTACTTACTTGAGCTAAATCTTCTGCAGAAATTCCTGCACGGATTCTTGCTTGAATTTCTGCAACAGTTAATTCATGATTTTTATCATGCAATGAAGCTTTTGGTCTTTTTCTCCAATTTCTGGCAGCATCTCTAGTTTTTTCATCCAGATCTAAAGCAAATTCATTTCCGTTTTCATCTTGCAATACAAATTTAGTGCCGTCTTCGCTTAAGGAACCAAAAGTTAATTTTTTGGCCACGACAACACCTCCAAAACTTGTGTTACAGGAGTGACTAAGCAATATTCCTGTTCAAGAACTACGCTACGAGAAAAACTTGAATAATTATGAATTTGCTGTGCGCGAGTCTGCTAACCTCAAATCCTTAAAAGTTGCCACAGTAATAACAAAAGTTAACAAGCCTGCAATTGTGACAACCCAAAAAGCAACTTGTGCTCCCTGATTATCTAAAACCCATCCCGAAATTGCTGCTGCTAAAGCAATACCAAGACCAGCCCCAGTGTTTGCCCAGGCAAAACCTTCGGTCAGCCTATTTTGTGGGACAAGTTGTCCAATCAAGGTGTAACCAGTAATCAAAACTGGTGAAATCGCTAAACCTGAAATAAGCAAAGTTATGAAAAGAACTGGCATGGTTGAAATAAATGGCAAAGGAATCAAAGATATTGCAAACAAAAATGCTGTGATCAAGAAACGGTGCGAGAGTTTATTTTTAAAATGAATTACCCCTACAGCAATTCCTGCGATTAAGGATCCAAAAGACCAAGCTGCAATTAATGCTCCAGCTAATTCAGGAGAGTTTTGTTCACGACTAAAGGCAACAGCAATAACTTCAGCGGCACCAAAAACTGCACCCAAAAGAATATAGACAAAAAATAATGAAATCATTCCAGGATAAAGAATTGCAGGTTTTCCTCTGTGTTCACCTGTTTTGTGAATATCTGGTTGAGTTTTAGTTTGACCAGCAAGCCAAATTCCACCTAAGAAAACTAAAAGCGCTGCTAGTAATAAACCAGATGCATCATAAATAACTACACATAGAAAAGTTACAAATGGTGGACCAAAAATAAATATAACTTCATCTAAAACACTTTCCATAGCAAAAGCTGTGTTTTGTTGTTGAGAATTTTTTGTTGCCTTTTTCCACCTTGCTCTGATAAAAGGCCCAATTGTAGGGATGGAAGCTCCAGTTATTATTGCCAAAATTAAAATTAAAATTAAATTGAAATTTTCAACAATCAGAAAAACTGTAATTAAAAGTGAAGTTACATGAATAGTAAGTAATATAGGAATAACTTTGCTTTGACCGTACCTGTCAGCAAATCTGGAAGTTATCGGTCCACCAAAAGCTGCGGCAATCGCAATCGCTGCCGAGATCACACCTGCTTTGAAATATGAACCGGTTCTAGCTTGGACTAAGAGAACAGAACCCAACCCATACATAGAAATTGGAAATCTGGCAATTAAGCCTGCGCTGGAGAACTTTAAAGCACCAGGAAGGGTCAAAATATTTTTATATTTAGTCAGCACGACCTCAACGCTACTTTGTAATTACTTTAAGACAAGATAGGTGGTGTGACTGAGTCTTTGAATCAAACTTTGCTAGAACTTGCCCTTGATATCGCAAAATCAACTAGTCACATTTTGGTCAACGAGAGACCAACAAATATGGTTTTTGAATCAAAATCAACTCCTGTTGATTTAGTAACGGAAATGGACAAAAAAGCAGAGCAACATATCGTTGAGCGAGTTAAAGAAGTTAGACCAAATGATTCATTTTTAGGTGAAGAAGGAATGGCAGTTCCGCCTCAAAATCCATCAAATGTGAAATGGATTATTGATCCGATAGATGGCACGGTTAATTATTTTTATAACCATCCTTACTGGGCAGTTTCAATTGGAATTGAAATTGATGGAGAATTACAAGTTGGAGTTGTGGCAGCACCGATGCTTCATGAAATTTTTTATGCACTAAAGGGTCAAGGTGCATATATTGAACATGATGGGAAAAAAACTAAATTAAAAACTAATCAAGGTGCACCAATTGATAAAGCACTTGTTGCCACGGGATTTGGTTATGACCCTGAAAGAAGAAAGAAACAAGGAGCAATGCTTGCAGAAATGGTGGTGCATGCTCGCGATACAAGAAGAGCAGGTGCTGCAGCAATTGATTTTTGTTACGTTGCCGCAGGAAGATTGGATGCTTACTATGAATTTGGACTTTACCCTTGGGACTACTCGGCTGGAGCTTTAATAGTAAAAGAAGCCGGGGGATTAGTTGGTGGACTCACAGGTCAAGAACTGGGAGGAGATTGGTCAATTGCTGCTAACGCAGATCTATTTGATCCAATCCAAAAATTAGTAACACAATTAAGTAATAAATATTTTAATTAATTTTTCTTAAAGAATTTTTATACATCTGGGTTAATTCCAAATAATGGTTAACTCCATCTTCAAAAACTCCATCTTCAATAGCATTTTCTTTAATCTTTACTGGAACTCCCATAGCTAAAGAATTTGGCGGAATTTCTTTTCCAGGTGGCACTAGAGATTGCGCTGCGACAAGAGATCCTTTTTTGACTAAAACTTTTTCTAAAACAGTTGAACCTGAACCTATTAAGCATTTATCTTCAACAACGCAGCCTTCTAAATGGGTGTTATGTCCAACTACGCAGCGGCTACCAATAATGGTTGGGTAGTTAGTTTGGCAATGAATTATGCAACCATCTTGAATCGAAGTTTCATTTCCAACTTGTATGTAGTTCGAGTCGCCTCGCAAAACTGCAGTTGGCCAGATACTGGAATAGCTGCCAATCCTGACATCGCCAATTAACACGGCATCGGGGTGGACAAATGCCGTTTTATCTATTTGTGGTGACCTTCCGTTTAGTTCATAGATAGGCATGTAATAGATTCACCTCCCTGAGTGCTTTAACATTTCCTGATGGTCACATTAGGTTATGTTGACCAGTGTCTCACGACTCACCAGGCCAAAGACTCGCGTAACTGGTTAGTTTTACGGCATTATCCACGCGACAGATAATTATTTTTAGAGGTGACGAAATAAATTGGCAACAGATTACGATGCCCCGCGAAAATCGGATGAAGAATTAGCAGAGGATTCCCTCGAGGAATTAAAAGCTCAAAGAGCAGAAGCTACCAATCCACAAGTTGAAGTTGATGAAAACGATGTTTCTGATTCTGTGGAATTACCGGGTGCTGATCTTTCTGATGAATCTTTAACTGTTCGAGTATTGCCAAAGCAAGCAGATGAATTTACTTGTTCTAAATGTTTTCTTGTCATGCATAAATCAAGAATTGCTAAGCAATCCAAAGGTAAAACTGTTTGTATTGAATGTGCTTAAAGTTTTTTCTTACCCAAATATTTTTGGGCAAGGGTTTCTATTAAAGCCATACTGATAGTGCTTAGAGCCGTCCAAGTCAAAACTTTGCCAATTGGTTGCTCTGGATCTTTTAATTTTGGTGGTTTTTGACCCATGATTTTTGTATAACTCTTTGAAAGAATACGTCTACCAATAAATGTGGCAAAAAGAACTAACAGGGAAGAAATTAGTCCTAAGGATTTCTTTTTCTTTTTTCTAGCCATAGTTTTATTCTAAATCAAGCTTCTTATTCAATAATTGCTCCAGAAGTGGACCTTTTCTGGTTGAAACAAGCCAATAAGTGTGGGGATCTGCAATGTCGTTAAATTCAATTTTTACAGAATTACTAATTAATGGACTTATGGCGTGAAAAGATTTCAAATCTGCTTTAAGTCCTCTAAGTTCAGTTGTTTCTATGGCGTTTAGAGTTTTAATTTTAGTGATTATGTTTAGTGGAAGTTTAGCTTTTCCTGCATAAAAATATTCTTCGTCAACTTTTATTTGGGGTGAAAACTTTAAAGTTGAAACTAAAAATACTGAGATCAGAATGAAAAAACAGACTGATGCGACTAAATTGCCAAAAACTGCACTTAGGGAAACTGAAAACATTAAGGCTATTCCTACTAAAAATAACCAAGCCCAAAAAGGAGGAGTTAATTTCTCACGAAACAGTAACTGGTTCATGATTTAACTTTGCCAGAGAAGTAATCTCATATATATGTCCGCACCTCAAAATCTTGCTGTTGAAGTAGTAAAACTTCACCCTCAAGCAATTATTCCTACTTATGCAAAATTTGGTGACGCAGGAGCTGACTTGTATTCAGTTGAAGAAAAATTAATCAAACCTGGACAAAGAACTTTAGTTAAAACTGGAATTGCTATAGCACTTCCGCTTGGTTATGTAGGGCTTGTTCATCCAAGATCTGGACTAGCTTTAAAAAATGGAATAAGTGTTGTTAATACACCTGGAACAATTGATTCAGGTTATCGTGGTGAAATTGGAGTAGTGCTAATAAATCATGATTTAGAAATTGAATTCAAAGTAAACATAGGTGATCGAATTGCTCAATTGGTTATTCAAAAGGTGGAACAAGCAAGTTTTAATTTAGTTGAAAAATTACCTGATTCAGAACGAGCATCAGGTGGATACGGTTCAACAGGACAATGAAAAAAGAAAGTAGATTTAAGAATTTTTTAAAATCTTTTTATGCTAGCAATGAAGAATTAGCAGCAGATGAGTTGACTGAACAGGCTGAAAACAGAGGTTCAACACTAATTGAGGAAATAGAAAGAGGAAAACTTATACAGGTAACTGGAGTAGTAAAAAGTGCAACAGTGAAACCAAATACGCAAAATCCTTCCTATGAAGTTGAAGTTTTTGATGGGTCAGGCAATTTAATAGTCATTTGGCAGGGAAGAAAAAGTGTAAAAGGTGTAAATCCTGGCACACAAATTGAAGTGGAAGGAAGAATTACTTTTTTAAATGGAAAACCTTGTTTGCATAATCCTGTTTATAAGATATTGAGCATAGATAAAGAATAAATATGGCAAACGAAAATCAAATGGGTGAAAAAGAGCTTCTTAACAGAGCTCTTGGTGGTTGGCGGGGTCTTGTTGATTCAGCATTACCTTCGATGCTTTTTGTTTTACTTTTTGTTTTAAATCACAATTTAAATCTTGCCTTAATTGTTTCTATTGTTTCTGGGGCAATCCTTTTAGTTTTTAGGCTTATTGAAAGAAAACCACTGACCCAAATTTTGGGAGGGTTTTTTGGATTGTTATTTTCCGTGATTTTGACTTGGCGCACAAAAGATGCGAGTAATTTTTTTCTCACAGGAATTATCACTAATTTTGTTTATGGGATTGCTTTATTTATCTCACTAATAATTAAAAGACCATTACTAGGGTATTTAGTTGGATCATTAGTTGGCGATGTTTCTGGTTGGCTCAAGCAACCTTTTTTAATTCGTGCTTACACCACAATTACCTGGATCTGGGTAGGAGTTTTTACTTTGAGAGTTATTGTGCAAACTCCGCTTTATTTATCAGGAAACGTTGCATTACTTGGACCGTTGAAAATATTTATGGGTTGGCCACTTTATCTATTTTCAGCTTGGATAAGTTACCAAATAGTACAAACAGCAAGAAATAAAATAAATTCTTAATTACTTACAGCAGAGTAAATCTCGTAATACTGGTTGTTGTGCAGTTGCTGCTACAACTAGTAATTCATCTCCTGCTTCTAGAGGATCATCAGGATGTGGAGCAATAACTCTTTTATCTCTCAAAATTGCAACTAAAGCAGTATCGATTGGCCAATCAACATCTCCAACTTTTTTTCCAACAACTGGAGAGTCACTTGGCAAAGTAACTTCTAATAAATCAGAACCTGATTGTCTTAAAGTAAATAATCTGACAAGCTCACCAACAGTGACTGCTTCTTCAACTAGCGCTGTCATCATTTGTGGAGTTGAAACTGCGAAGTCAACACCCCAAGCTTCATTAAATAGCCATTCATTTTTTGGATGATTAACTCTTCCAACAACTCTTGGTACTCCATATTCTGTTTTTGCTAAAAGAGATACAACAAGATTTACTTTGTCATCTCCAGTGGCTGCTACAACAATTTGAGCTTTAGCTAAATTTGCTTCATCTAAAGAATCTGGTTCACACGCATCTGCATGCACCGTAT
>CAXBQJ010000043.1:0-7950 GCA_963977775.1 uncultured bacterium | reverse complement strand
TTAAATCACCAACATTTAAAGAATTTGAATCACCAATTTTTACAGGAGTTAAGCCTGTTGCATCAATTTTTAAAACAGCGAGGTCGTAAGAAGGATTTCTTCCAACTAGTTTTGCTTCAAATTCCTTTTTATCTTCCAAATAAACAAATAATTTTCCTCCATTAAGTGATGGAGCAACAACGTGATTATTAGTTACGATGTAACCATCTTGTCTAAAAATAAATCCAGATCCAGTTCCAGAACCTGAACTTCCTTCAGCTTTTATAGATACAACACTTGATTTAACATTTTGCACAATTTGAGAAACAGTTTCGGTTGCAGGTGAAATAGGAACATTGGTGTTAACTGTTGGAACTTGAGTAGTTTGAACGGTGGTGTTAGAAACTCCATTTGCAAGATCAGCAGCAACATAACCAACTGCACCACCTGCAACTCCCCCTACAAGAAGAGAAATTACAACTACGGCAGAAAGTGGTGTTTTCTTTCTTTTTCTTTCCCATGATGGTTTAGTAGGCATAGTGGCAAATCCTGGTGTAGGTGAATTAGTCAAATCTTCCATTTAACTTTTAATTCTTCCATTTCTATTTAATCTGCTTAATTATTTATATTATGCCTAGTCATTACATCTTGCATTATTTGTCTAGCCGTTTGAGGCTAAACTAAGTAAAGTCCTACCAATCTTTAAGAATTCATTAAGATTGGTTAAAAGAAAAAGAATTGAGATTTATGACAATTATTCCTAGTGTTGAGGATTGGAATTTTTCTCAAAATTTTCTGGATGAAGATGCTTCTATTTTAAAAGCAAGAGAAAAAGCTAAAGAGTTAAATATTCAAGCAATTGGTTCAGGAGTTGGGGCAGTTTTAAGATTTTTAGCCTCCACAATTGATGCTTCAAATGTTGTTGAAATCGGAACAGGAACTGGTGTTTCTGGTTTGTGGTTATTTAAAGGAATGAATAGTGCTGGGGTACTAACTTCAATAGATTCAGATCCTGAAAGACAAAGAGCGAGCAAAGAAATTTTTAATCAAACTCAAATTCCTGCCACAAAAGTACGGTTAATCGCAGGAAAAGCTTTAGAAGTTGTAAGTAGATTAACGGATAATGCTTACGATTTAGTTTTTATAAATGGCGATAAATTAGAGTATGAATCCTTGCTAGATGAATCAATGAGATTACTTCGTCCAGGAGGAATTCTTACGTATCACAATGTTTTGAATGATTCACAATTTAAATCTGATCCAGATAATTTAGCTATTCAAAGAGTAATTCAAAAAATTAAAGATGAGCCAAGATTAGTTTCTGTAATGATTCCAAATGGAACCGGAATTATTGCTTGTAGTTATAGACCTAATTAATTACTTTAAAACTTCAAGTTGAACATCAAGCTCTTTAGCTTCGTCAACTGTCATTTCCACTACTAAACGACCGCCACCTTCAAGAGGAATTCGTAAAACAACTCCACGACCTTCTTTGGTGACTTCCATTGGTCCATCACCAGTGCGAGGTTTCATTGCGGCCATCTAAACACCTTTTTCAATTCAATAATTTTTATTACTTCTATTATCCCAGTAAAGCCACAGTTGTGTCTAAACGGACCCCTTTTGTGCAAATGTGAGAGCAAATTTCTTCAACGAATGCTTTATTGCAAGAACAAAAAAAGGTTTAATAAAAAACCAACCAATAAGACCAAAGATAGAAAATGGTAATTCAATCGTTTCACTCCAGATAAATTTTGAATTATTCTCATCAATTTTTTCTACAATCATTGAGCCATCACCCTTTACTACTTTTCCAAGATGTTTCATGTCAACTACTTTTGGCTCTTCCCATTTTGTTATCACCATAGGATCATTAAAACCAATTTTCCAAAAGCCTGTCCATGCATTAATTTCTCCACCAACTCCAATTCCATTATTTTTTGTTCGCTCAACTTTTGTGCCAAGCATCCAATCGCCTTGACTTTCCCAATTAACAAATGAATCAAAAACTTGTTGTTGATTTGCTTTAATATCTATGCTTAAAGATAAATCTACTTTCATTACTTACTTTGTTAACCATTTCTTTAAGCTTTCATAAACATCTTCGATTTGTGAAATTGAAACTTTTTCATCTGGATGATGAGCAAGATTTGGATTACCTGGCCCAAAATTTATTGCAGGAATTGATTCTTTTGCAAATCTTGCAACATCGGTCCAACCAAATTTAGGTGCAACATCTTTTCCTATTTGTGCCACAAAATCTTTAATTAATGGATTATCTAATCCAGTTGGAGCAGCACTTGCTGCATCTATTAGTTTAAAATCAAAATCTTTAAAAAGTTTTCTCATATTTTCTTCTGCTTGCTCTTTGCTTGTATCGGGAGCAAATCGGTGATTAATAGAAACAACTGCAGAATCTGGCACAACATTTCCTGCAATTCCTGCATTCAACTTGACTGCCTGTAATCCTTCTCTAAATTTATAACCATCAATATTTGGTTCTCGAGATTTGTAATTATTCAATATTTCTAAAATCTTTGACACTTTATGAATTGCATTTTCGCCATTCCACCATCGCGCAGAATGTGCTCTTTTTCCATTGGCCGATACTTCAAATCGTAATGAACCTTGGCATCCTACCTCTAAAATTGCATTAGTAGGTTCCATCAAAATAGCAAAATCGCAAGAAAGTAAATCCTTATTTTTACTAGTTATTATTTCTAATCCATTGTATTTTGTTTCAATTTCTTCTGATTCGTAAAAAAGATAAGTAATATCGAAATTAGACTTTGTTATTTCATGAGCAAGTTTTAGTGCAACTGCGATTCCACTTTTCATGTCAACTGAACCAAGGCCAACAATTTCTGAGCCAATTTTTTGTCCAGGAAAATTATTATTAGCAGGAACAGTATCAAGATGGCCTGCAATTACTACTCTTTTTGTATTTCCAAAATTAGTTTTAGCTACAACTGAGTTACTTATTCGACTCACTGAAAGATGTTTTAAATCCTTCAATGAATGTTCAACTTGATCTGCTATGGATTTTTCATCTTGAGAAACACTAGAAATGTTG
The DNA here is from genome assembly GCA_963977775.1 of uncultured bacterium. Taxonomy (GTDB): domain Bacteria; phylum Actinomycetota; class Actinomycetes; order S36-B12; family UBA5976; genus ATZT02. The sequence goes on along the minus strand of CAXBQJ010000043.1, from coordinate 4,898 downwards.
ACAAGATCAAGGGTTAATTGTCCAAGATCTTGATCTATTTTCAACACATTCCTATTGTGCCAACAGGCTAACCCTTATGTATCCATTAACCCCAAATACAAGATAGTTTTGACTCATGAGTTTCATTACTGATGCAGCAAGTGGAATAGGTATTGCCACAATTGATGGCAAAAAAACTCTAGATGTTTGGTATCCATCTCCTGCTTTATCTTCTTCTCCAATTCAATTATTAGACACTTCAAAATATGAACGAAAAGATGATGTGCGAGGTTGTGAAATTAAAATTGTTAAAACAAATATTAAAGATTTATCTAAACCTGCAGAATCAGTTGAAGATGCATATTTAAGACTTCATTTATTATCAACAAGACTTGTAAAACCAAGATCAATAAATCTTGAAGGAATATTTTCTATATTAAATAATGTGGCATGGACAACTATTGGACCAGTTTTACCAGACAAAGTTGAATCAGTCAGAATTTATGCAAAAAAATCTGGGATGCATTTAACAATATTTTCTTTAGATAAATTTCCAAGAATGCTTGATTATGTAACACCAAGTGGCGTAAGAATTGCAGATGCAGATCGAGTAAGACTTGGAGCTTATTTAGCAAATGGTACGACAGTTATGCATGAAGGATTTGTTAATTTCAATGCAGGAACACTTGGCAAATCAATGGTGGAAGGAAGAATTTCTGCTGGAGTAGTTATTGGTGATGGAACAGATATTGGCGGTGGTGCATCAATAATGGGAACTCTTTCTGGTGGCGGACAAGAGGTAATCAGTGTTGGTGAAAATTGTTTAATTGGTGCAAATGCTGGACTGGGGATAAGTCTTGGCAACAATTGCATAATCGAAGCTGGTCTTTATTTAACTGCTGGCACAAAAGTATTACTACCTGATGGAAAAATTATTAAAGCAAAAGAGTTGTCAGGAGCTAATAATTTGTTATTTAGAAGAAATTCTCAAACTGGAGCTGTAGAAGCATCTACTAAAAGTGGTAATTGGACTGGCTTAAATTCTGTCCTTCACACAAATTAAATTTCGTTAATTAAATAACTAACACTATTTCCTGAAAATACAAAATCTGTAGCAATGAGTCTTTTTTGAAGATGATTTAAGAAATCATTCTTTAAATTACCTAAATCTGAATTAAATTTTTGTCCTTCATGATTTTTAACTTTATTAATAGTCGCATCTGAAATTGTTCTTAAACTACTTGCTGATTGCAAAAATTTTTCGATATCAGCTTGAGAGCCTTGATCTAATAAATTTTGTAATTTTGCCAAATTTTCACTCAAATTTTCAACTACTTTAGATAAGGACTTTCTATTTGGCCAAACTATTTCTGCAGTTCTTTCAGCAGGAGAAGTAGTAACACGGGTTAAATCCCTAAAACTTCCTCCAGCTAAAAGTTGAGCCAATTGAGCAAATTCGGATTCCCCCACACTCTTGGCGTAAGCAGATGCCACAACGTGAGCTAAATGTGAACTTAAAACAACTGATTCATCGTGTTCACTTGGATCAACTGGAACTACAAATGCATTTAATTCACTAATAATTTTTATAATTGCCAATATTGCTTCATTAGTTGTATCTTTTGTGATACTTAATGCCCATGGGGCATTTTTAAAAATTTCTGAATTAGCGTTTATAAATCCTGCTTTAGTGGAACCTGCCATGGGATGAGTTCCTACATAATTTAATCCTTGAGCAGCATCTAATAAAGGAGCTTTAACTGAACAAATATCTGTCACAATGTTTTTATATTTTTTGTTCGCTAAGTCTTTTAAAATTTCTTCAGAATTTCTAGTTGGTGCAGCAACTATTATTAATTCCGATAAACTTATTGCTTCATCAATGTTTGAAAGTATTTTAAAATTTTCTTTTTTAGCCTCGTTTAAAGTATTTTGATCAGGATCAAATACAAATACTTCATGGTTTTGTTTTAAACCTTTTGCAATTGAGCCACCGATTAGGCCTAAGCCAATTACTGAAATTTTCATAATTTAAAATTTTTTAACGGGGAACGTCGGTTGCAGCTTTAACTAATCGATCAACCCATTCTTTTAACACATCAGAAGTCACACTTCCTGGTGGAAGAGATTCTCCAACTCTTGCCGAAGATATTTCTGGATTCATTGGGTATGAACCCAAAACTTTTACTGCTGCTCCAATACTGCTCACATCCATAATTGCTGATTGCAAGGTTGGTTCACCAATATGTCCTCTTGCTGAAACTAAAAATGTGTATTCACCTAATCGAGTTTTTAAAGGTCTGGAACTAATTGCAGTTAATCCAATATCTCTTTTTGAAAAACAGGTCAAAATATCTGATAGTAATCCATTTCTATCTGCCACAGGTGTTATCACCAAAGTAGTTTTATCATGGCCAGTTGGTGAAGATAGGTTTCTAGAAATTAAAGCCATGCGAGTTTTCCCACCCGCAAAATCTTCTAATCTTGTTTGTTTTACGAATAATCCGAATGTGTCAGCACCTTTACTTGCTGCAATTGCACCAAGTCCTGCTTCTTTTCTTTCTGAAACAATTTTGCAAGCATCAGCAGTTGAAGCAGTAAATTCAACTTCTAACTTATTCAATTTAATAAATTCTTTACATTGAGCTGCTGCATGTGGATGAGTCAACACTTTTTTAACTTCAGCATTCTTTGTTGAAGAAGGCACTGCTAAGACAAAAGAAATTGGCACAACAATTTCTTCATTGATGAAACATTGTGCTGATCTAAAAATTAATTCATCAAGAGTACTAAGTACATCGCCTTCAACAGAATTTTCTAATGGAACTAATCCTGCATCAGCATTTCCTGATTCGACTGCAAAAACTACATCTGCAACTTCTTTTTCTGCAACAATCTCGCCATTCCATGGCACCGTCATTAAATCAATTGCGGCGTGAGTAAAAGTTCCTGGTGGTCCTAAATAGACCAGTTTCTGATTACTCACGAGTTATTTATTTCTTTGGTTTGGCTTTAATATTTTCAGGATCATTTGCAGTCATGCCAAGTTTGGCAGCACCACCAGGAGATCCTAGATCTGTAAAGAATGCAGCATTGGCAGCTGAATAATCTTTGAAATTTTCTGGAACATCATCTTCATAATAAATTGCTTCCACTGGACAAACTGGTTCACAAGCTCCGCAGTCAACACATTCATCTGGATGGATGTACAACATTCGTTCGCCTTCATAAATGCAATCAACTGGACACTCTTCAATACAAGATTTATCTTTAAGGTCGATGCATGGTTCGGCAATAACGTAGGTCACCCAAATACTCCTCTACTAAGAATGTAAGACAAAACTACTTCATCTCTACTATTTATATATAAAGAGTATCCGAAAGGAAGATTTTTACTACCATGGCCGCAATCGGCAAGTTAAGAATTTCCCCTGCTGATATTGGCAGAAGGGTCAGCGTACGCCATTTTGATGGTAAAAATTTAACTGATGTTTTAGGAATTCTAGTTTCATGGTCTGGCGATTGGCCAACAGGTCAATTAAGGGTAAGAAAAAAAGATGAATCAATCCAAGAAATTATTTCTGGAAATATATTCGCAGCTAAAGTTATCGAGCCAGAAATTGGTTGTCTTGATTTAGAAAGAGATTCTGAAACAACTTGGGTTGCAAGTGAAAAAGAGTACTTAGGTGATTGGGCATTAAGGTATTCAGGAAATAAATCTGCTCGTGCAAACTCTTGCCTTCTTGATGGAAGACCAATAGATGAGATTGATGAATCTTTTAAAAAAATTATTGAGTGGTATAGACAAAGAAAAGCTGTTGCAATAATTCAAACTCCTAAACCTGGAGCATTTGATAATGCCTTACAAAAAAATAATTTTGTTGAAATTGATGTTGCTTACTACATGATTGGTCCTGCATCTTTATCTGAAGAAAATTCAGTAATAATAGATTCGCAACTAGTTTCTGATGAAATCATATTCTCTAACAAAATACTAACCGACTATTATGAGTCGATTGGAAACAGAGTGCTTTCAATAGATGATATAAGCCCAGAATTTTCAAACTCCGATGGAGAGATAACTGATTATTCTGTTAATATTTTGAGGGATTTTTTGTATAGACCGCCAAGGAAGGAAAAGGATTTAAATAATTTGAGGATTGGAGGTATGAGAGGGGTAGTAAAAAAGGTTAATAAAAAATGTAAGGTAAAGAAATAAAAATGTTGGATATAAGACTTGAAAATTTTTTGAATTTAGAGAATACGAATAGTGTAAATACATTTAATGTGGATGAAATAAGTGAGGATGAGATAATTGGTAATATATTTTCGAAAATACAGTATCAGAGGTATGATTTTATAGATGAAATAATAAAAGAGGGTTGGATTCATATCTGCTGGCAGGCGGACTCGGGTCCCGACGATCCCGCAGAGCGGGATGTCGGGATGCAGGCATCCAGACACAGCGAAGCTGGTCTGGATCGTCTGCATTCAACTCCCGATCCCGCTACAAGGCCCAATAGGGCCTTTTTTCATGTTCACGGTATACGTGTTATATTCTTCATCAGCCGGTAAACATTATACTGGCTATACTTCCGATCTGCCCAATCGTTTACTCAGCCACAATGAAAAGGGAAAAGAGTGGACAGCCCGCTACCGTCCATGGATATTGATTTATAAAAAGGAATTCCATGATAAAGTGGAAGCCATAAGATATGAGAATTGGTTGAAAACGAGGCATGGGAGGGCATTTAGCAAGGCGTTGCAGAACGGGTAGTAGGATTCATATGCGCCATAGGCGGACTCGGGTCCCGACGATCCCGCAGAGCGGGATGTCGGGATCCAGACATCCAGACGCAGCGAAGCTGGTCTGGATCGTCCGCATTCAACTCCCGATCCCGCTACGTGAAGGTCTCATT